>NZ_LAJY01000222.1 GCF_000963705.1 Elstera litoralis
GGCGAAGCTCAATGCCATCGCTGGATTTTTGCGAGATGTAATAAAGCGAATCGCCTGCCACGGTGAAATATTTTGGCGCTGCCCCGGTGGCGATTTGACCGATCCGAACCGTATTCGACGCGCGACCATCGCTTTTGTAAAGGTAATGGTTCGTTCCCTCGGAGAGGGTAAAATAGAGCGCGCCTTTGAATTCGGTTAAATTGCTAATCGTGCTGCTGGCCGCACCCGGCGTTAAATCCGATAGCAGGAAGGTGCCGCCTTTGGTGCCGTCCGAGCGCCAGAGTTCGGTGCCATTCGCCGCCGTGGTTGCCGTGTAATAGAGCAGGCCATTTGCGGCGGCCCATTTCGGCTGCACGCCCGCGCTGAACTGCCCGGCCGGGCCGACCTCGATATCGCCAACGGCGACTTCGCTTCCGGGCGTGCCGAGAGTGCTCCACAACTCGAAGCCGCCGACGCCATCATCGGCGGCAAAGAAAACGCGATCAGACAGGCTTACGTCATTGCCGGTCCCAAGGCCGGTGGGGGTCGGAAGCCCATAGTCTTGACCGCGAAAGGCGACTTGATCGCCCTGATAAAGCGCACTGCCGTATAAAGGATCGATCGATTCGTAGAGTTTCTGCGCCTCGGCAACCGCGCTTTGGCGTTCGCGCACGGTCGAATCGTCACGGATGCTGCTTTGGATGATATTCGCGCCCGCACGGTAGCGTATTTCAGCCTCGCCGTAAGCATCGGCTTGAATGCTGTATTTTTCGCGCTGCTGAGCCGCTTCAGCAGCCTTTGCTTGCTGCGCTGCGGCAGCGCGCCCGAGATCGGCTTTTGTTTGAGCGAGGGGGCGGTTAACTGTGCTGCTGGTTTCGATCTGCCCGGTGCCAAGCCGCGCCAAAGCCCGATCCAGTGTTTGCTGGGCACGCTGTAGGGCGGTGACTGTCAAGCTCGAAACCATTGCTCCCTCCGTCTGAAAGAAGCAAGATAACTCAAATTTTATGAGAATTCTATGATAAAAGAATAATCCTTTTAGGTTATAGGGTTTCCCAGGTCTCTTTAGTTTTCAGTTGAATCTATTGTTCCGGCCAAAAGCCAGTCTGACAGAGTTTTCTCGGCGCGGGCCGGATCGGCAGGCAGGGTGAGAAAATCCAACGAAGCGGGCCGTTCGGCCAGCAGCCCCTTACCGAGATCATCGGCTTGATCGGCGAGCGCGAGGCTACTGCGCTCCCCGCCCGTGAAAATAATCGCATCGACTTCCGCGCGTAAGGCGGCCATCGCCCGCCCGCCCGCTGCACCGCAATCGAGAATGACATAGAGTGGAAGGCTCGGGAATTCCCCGCGAATCGCTTGCCCCAAGCTCGCCATCCAGCCGACGCCGACCTGTTCGGCGGCGCTATCGGCGGAGAGCAGTGTTAGGCCGGTGCCGAGCGCCTGCGCCCGCGTCGCGGCCTGCCGGGCTTGGGCGAGATCATAGACCGTCACCATCGGCGGCCAGGCGAAATCGGATGCCGTCATTCGGCGTCTCCCTCAAAGAAAACCGCCCCTTCCACATATGCGAAAGGGGCGGTCTTAGATCAATTGGATGAACTGATATTAAATCAGCTTACCCATCGCCGCTGCCGTATCGAGCATGCGGTTCGAGAAACCCCATTCATTATCGTACCAGGAGAGCACGCGGACGAAAGTCCCGTCGATTACCTGGGTTTGGGTCAGATCAAAGGTGGAGCTGGCCGGATTATGGTTGAAGTCCGACGAGACCAGCTCTTCCGTGGTGGTGCCGAGCACGCCCTTGAGCTTGCCGGTCGAAGCCGCCAGCATCGCGGCGTTGATTTCATCGACCGTCGTCGGCTTTTTGGTGACGATGGTCAGATCGATCAACGACACGTTCGGCGTCGGCACGCGGATGGAGGTTCCGTCCAGCTTACCCTTCAGTTCCGGCAGCACGAGACCGATGGCGCGCGCGGCCCCGGTCGAGGTCGGGATCATCGACAGGGCGGCGGCGCGGGCGCGGCGCAGATCCTTGTGCAGGGTATCGACCGTGTTTTGATCGCCGGTATAGGCGTGGATGGTGGTCATGAAGCCGCGTTCCAGGCCCACGGTTTCATTCAGCACATAGGCGACCGGCGCGAGGCAGTTGGTCGTGCAGGAGGCGTTGGACACGACGAGGTGATCGCGGGTCAGCTTGTCGTGGTTCACGCCGAAGACGACGGTCAGATCAACCCCATCGGCGGGGGCGGACACGAGCACGCGCTTGGCCCCAGCTTCCAGATGCTTGGCGGCGGCGTCGCGCTTGGTGAAGATGCCCGTGCATTCGAAGGCGATATCGACGTTCAACTCTTTCCACGGCAGCTTCGCGGGGTCGCGTTCGGCGGTGACTTTGATCTTGCCCTTGCCGAAGTCCATCCAATCGTCGCCGGTGGTTACGTCGAACGGGAAGGTGCCGTGAACCGAATCATACTTCAGCATGTGGGCATTCGCCTTCACATCGCCGAGGTCGTTGATGCCGACGACAATCAGATCGTCCCGGCCCGATTCGGCCAAGGCCCGCAGCACCAACCGACCGATACGGCCGAAACCGTTAATCGCAACGCGAATAGCCATGAGATTTTCCTCCATTCAAACCGCCGAAAGGGGCGATTCTTCGTGTTTTCTGTAGTGAAATTACACGCGCGCTTTGACCGCTGCAACCACGGCGTCGGCGGTAATGCCGAATTCCGCATAAAGCCGTTCTGCCGGGGCCGAGGCACCGAAGCCCTGCATGCCGATGAACAGCCCCGCGTCGCCGGTGAACCGCTCCCAACCGAAGCCGCTGGCGGCTTCAATCGCAATGCGCGGGGCGGTGCCGAGCACTTCGGCGCGGTAGGCGGCGTCCTGCTGGGCGAAAAGCTCCCAGGACGGCATCGAGACGACGGCGACGGGGATTCCGGCGGCGGCGAGGGTTTCCTGGGCTTTGATCGCCAGCGAGACTTCCGTGCCGGTGGCGAGGAGCGTGGCCTTGCGCGCGCCCTGGGCCGGGCTCAGCACATAAGCACCGCGCGCGGTGAGGTTCTGGGCGTCGGCATCTTTGCGCAGGGCCGGAACGGCTTGCCGCGACAGCGCCAGCACCGAGGGGCCGGGTAGGCTGACGGCGAGCGCCCAAGCTTCCAGCGTTTCCACCGCGTCGGCGGGGCGGAAGACCTTCAGGTTCGGAATGCAGCGCAGAGCGGCCATATGTTCGACCGGCTGATGGGTCGGCCCGTCTTCGCCGAGGCCGATGGAATCATGGGTCATCACGTAGATGACCTTCTGGTTCATCAGCGCCGAGAGGCGGATGGCCGGGCGGCAATAGTCGGTGAAGACCAAGAAGGTGCCGCCGAACGGAATGATGCCGCCGTGCAGGGCCATACCGTTCATCGCCGCCGCCATACCGTGTTCGCGGATGCCGTAATAGACGTAAGAACCGCCGTAATTGTCGGCAGAAACGCCGGTATCGGCCTTCAGCTTGGTCAGGTTCGAGCCGGTGAGATCAGCCGAGCCGCCGAGGAAGGTCGGCACGACAGGGGTGAGAATTTCGATAGCCTTTTGCGAGGCTTGGCGGGTGGCAAGACTCGGGGCGTCGGCCACCAGTTGGGCTTTGGCAGCGGCAACCGTCGCGGCAAAAGTGCTGGGAAGCTCGCCGCTGATGGCCTGTTCGAAGGCGGCGCGCAGGTGGCCATCGGCCTTGTTCAGCCGGTCGGTCCAGGCCGTGAAAGCAGCCTGGCCCCGGCTGCCCGCCGCGCGCCAGTCGGCCAGAATATCCGCCGGGATGTCGAAGGGCGCGTGCGGCCAATCGAGCGCGGCGCGGGCGCCGGCGATTTCTTCCGCCCCCAGGGGCGAGCCGTGCGAGCCGGAGGTGCCCGCCTTCTTCGGTGCGCCATAGCCGATAGTCGTGCGGCAGGCGATGAGAACCGGCTTATCGCTTTTCTTGGCGGCGGTCAGCGCGGCATCGACGGCGGCGGCATCGTGCCCGTCGCAGCTCAGTACCTGCCAGCCGGCCGCCTGGAAGCGCAGGGCTTGGTCTTCAGACGTCGACAGCGAGGTCGGGCCGTCGATGGAGATGCGGTTATCGTCCCACAGCACGATCAGGCGGTTCAGCTTCAAGTGCCCCGCCAGCGAAATCGCTTCCTGGCTAATGCCTTCCATCAGGCAGCCGTCGCCCGCAATCACGTAGGTGTAGTGATTGACCAAATCCGTGCCGTATTTGGCGTTCAGCACGCGCTCGGCCAGCGCGAAGCCGACCGAATTGGCGATGCCCTGACCCAAGGGGCCGGTGGTGGTTTCGATCCCCGCCGCATGGCCATATTCCGGATGCCCTGCCGTGCGTGCGCCCCACTGGCGGAAATTCTTGATTTCTTCCAGCGTCATATCGGCATAGCCGGTGAGGTGCAGCAGGCTATACATCAGCATCGAGCCATGCCCGGCGGACAGGATAAAGCGGTCGCGATCCGGCCAATCGGGCGTTGCGGCGTCGAAGCTCAGATGCCGGGTAAACAGAACGGTGGCGACATCGGCCATGCCCATCGGCATGCCCGGATGCCCCGACTTGGCCTTTTCCACCGCGTCCATCGACAGCGCGCGAATGGCATTCGCCATCTGCTTCTGGCGCGAAACGTCTAAGGGCGGTAAGCTATTGGTCATGATCGTTTTTCCGTTCGAAGGGGCGCGGGTGCAAAGGCCGAGGGGCACGCTTGGGTCAAAACCTAAATCGGCGGGACCATAGCAACCCACGAAGGCGCGTCAATATCCTTCTGACGCAAGATTTGTAACGGGGATAATCCTTGGAATGCGCTTGTTCATAGCGCCTCGGCCTTAATATGATTGTCCCGCGTGTGCGAGTAGGTTAGGGAATAGGCTATGGTAATGACGGATAGTCGATACGCGCAGGCCGTAAACAGGGTTGAAGCCGCTTTGGCTCGCCTTGAAGGGGCTATTCAGGCGCGTCCCCCCGTGGACCCCGCCGAAGTGTCGCGGGTCGCCTCTGCCTTGCGTGCGGCAGAAGAACAGAATGCGGCGCTGGTGCTGGCGAACCGCCAAGCCGCCGAACGGCTGGAGCAGACCATCGGTCGGCTTCGCGGCCTGCTGGCGACTTAAACCATGAGCGACGCGCGCACCGACGGGGGAAACACTGGGATGCCCGATCTCGATATCGTCGTGAATGGCCGAACCTACCGCGTTGCCTGCGGTCCGGGGGAAGAAGAACGGCTCCGGGCGCTGGCGGGCGAGGTCGATAATCGCATCTCCGGGCTGGTCCGCAGCTTCGGCCAAGTGGGGGAAGCCCAGCTTCTGCTGGTCGCGGCCCTGCTGCTCGCCGACGAACTGGATGAAAACCGGGCGTCGCAGCAGCGATTACAAGGGCTGGACGAGCGCGCCGCCGATGCGCTGCACGCATTGGCCGACCGGATTGAGCAGCTTGCGGGTTCCCTAGAACACGCCTAAGGTGACTCCGGTAGCTGCCTGGTGCGTCAGGCCAATATTTCCCTGGGGCCAATGACGATCCTTCGGGAGCTGTCCCTGTCTAGATCCTGGTCTAGGTATATGGCGCCCACCTGCTTGCGCAGGCCACAGAGGATTCTGTGCCAACGGCCAAGGCGGCTACCACGGTTTCGAATATTTTAGACCATTGGAATTTGCCTTTCCCTTTTGGGAAGGGTGATTGCGCTTTTCGCACATGCGGTATCTGTCGTGCGTTTACCTAAAATTCTTTTCTTCCAGTCCTGACTATATTAATATCCGGTTAAGATTGCTTCCTAGAGTTGCCGGAGTTGTGCCGTGGCCTTCTCTCCTTTGCCAGCCCATGCGCGAGGTCTTGATCCGGCAATGCTGACGCCGGGGTCTGCCGCGTGGCACACAGCCCCGCTGGAGACCCGCAAAGCTTGGCATCGGCGGCAAGCGCGCGTGCGGCGCAAACTGGCGGCGCGGGCGGAACCGGGATCGGCCTTAGCGCTGGCGGCGCATCTTGAAAGCTTTCTGTCCAAATATCCGCCGGGGTGCCTGTCTGGCTATTGGCCGCAGGGGATGGAGCTTGACCCGCGCCCGGCGATGGAGCGGCTGGCTCAGCGCGGCTGGACGCTCGCCTTGCCCGTCGTCGAGGATATGAACAAGCCGCTGCTGTTCCGCCAATGGTCCCCCGGCGATACGCTGGTGCATGCGCTGTTCAGCACCGAGCCGCGCCCGGAAGCGCCGCTCTGTGATCCCAATGTGATCTTGGTGCCGCTGCTGGCCTTCGACCGAGTGGGGCAGCGCTTGGGCCAGGGCGGCGGCTTTTATGATCGGACTTTGGCAGTGCGCCCGGGGATTCTGGCGATTGGAATCGCTTTTTCAGATCAGGCCTGCCCGTTTGACGCCGATGATCCTCTTTCCCTTTTGCCCGTTGGCCCCTATGACAAACCTTTATCGGTTATCGTAACCGAACGGGGTTGCCGGCATTTCCCGCAAGAGTCTTAAAAACTCTCCTGCGGCCGTCGGTGGGGGAGCTTAGGCCGATGCGCGTACTCTTTTTTGGCGATATTGTGGGCCGGTCGGGCCGGGATGCCCTGCTAAAGCATCTGCCGGGGCTGAAGGCTGAGCTTTCCCCGGATTTCATTGTGGTGAATGCCGAAAATGCGGCGGGCGGCTTCGGGCTGACGCTGGAGATCGCCAACGAGCTGTTCGCGGCGGGAATCGACTGCCTCACCTTAGGCAATCATTCGTGGGATCAGCGCACGCTGCTCACGCAAATCGACGCCGAAGGCCGCATTATCCGCCCGATCAATTATCCACCAGGAACGCCGGGGCGCGGCGCGGGGCTCTATACCAAAGGCGGCAAGAAGCTGCTGGTGGTGAATGTGATGGGCCGCCTGTTCATGGACCCGCTCGACGATCCCTTCCGCACGCTCGACGCCGAACTCTCGAAATACCGGCTGGGCGGCAGCGTCGATGGTATTTTGATCGATGTGCATGCCGAAGCGAGTTCCGAGAAAATGGCGCTGGGGCATTATCTCGACGGGCGCGTGTCCTTCGTCGTCGGCACCCACACCCATGTTCCCAGCGCCGACGGGCGACTGTTACCCAAAGGTACGGCCTATCAGACCGACGCGGGCATGTGCGGCGATTATAACAGCGTCATCGGCATGAAGGCCGATCCGGCGGTCGCCCGCTTCGTCCGCAAACTGCCCGGCGAGCGCCTGACCCCGGCGGAAGGCGAAGGCACGATCTGCGGTGCGCTGGTAACGCTGGGGGCAAATGGGCTCGCCGAAGCCATCCGCCGGTGCGGCGCGGGCCGGGGTTGCTGGAGGCTTAACCTACTCCCACACACTCCGGCGCGGGCGGGGGCGGGAGAGGGCGGGTGCCCATTGGTCGGGGATCGGTGAATAGGCCGGGCGTTTTGAAAATCCGGCTATTCGGCTTGTAGAAGAGATAGCCCTGACCGTGGGTAACGCCGAGCGTGGTGAGGATGGCGGCCTGGGCTTCGGTTTCGATCATTTCCGCCGTGGTTTCAATGCCAAGCTCTTTGCAGAGCGACAGAATGGCGCGCACGAACATGCGGTCGCGGTCATTGCTCTGGATGTTTTTGACATAGATGCCGTCGAGCTTGACCACATCGACCTTGAAGGCGCGCAAATAATGGAGAGCGGCGGCCCCCGCGCCAAAATCATCGATGCAAACGCGGTATTCCAGCGCGCGCAGCTTATCGATAATCCGGCCGACGCGGTCTAGGTCGCGAATGGCGGCCGACTCGGTCACTTCGATCAACAGGCGTCGGCGCAGTTTGGGATAACGCCGCAGCAATTCTTCAAAATCATTGACGAAAAGCTCGGATTCGAGCGATCCGCCCGAAATATTCACGGCAATGTCATAGGCTTCCGGCTCGGCATCCAATTGCTTCAGCACTTGGCGGCAGATGGACATATCGAGTTCCGTCACCATCCCGACCTGTTCGGCGAAGGTCACGGTTTCGAAAGGGGAGGAGCCGTCCGGCAGGCGCGACAGCGCCTCCTGATGGTGAATGCGCCGGGTCTTCAAATCGACAATCGGGTGAAAAACCATACTGAAACCGTGAGAGGCAAGAATATCACGGATCGAGGTGACGCGGGCGACCGTGTCCTTCATCAACTCGCCTAGGCTTTCATTCAAATTCGTGACGGTAAAATCGCCCTTTTGCGTTTCGGTAAACTTCGTGACGGCATAAATCAGCGCGCGGCTGGCATCGACCACATTGATATCGGTAATATCGATCTTCAATTCGCTGGCGGTGACTTCGACGCCCTGGCCTTCCGGATCAAGTTGCCGTGCCAGCGCTTCCACCTGTGCCTTGATGTCGCGCGCATCAACCGAGGCTTCGTGCAGAACGCCGTATTTATCGTCGCTGAGGCGCACCGCGCTATCGCCGCCCTGGCTTTGGCTGGACAGCAGCGCGCCGAGCGCCCGTTGAAAGGCGGCTTGTTCAGTCGCATCCAGCCGCGCGCCGAGGTCCGAAACGCCCTGCAAATCCACCATCGTCAAGCGCAGCGGCTCTTGATCGGGGTGCTCTTTGGCATATTTTAAACGGCGGGTGGCGATTTCGGTAAACGCATCTTGAGTGAGCAGGCCGGTCGAACGGTCGCGCTGGTTCGGGCCTTCTTCCAAACGCTCCAAGGCGCGCGGCAAGCCATCCTCAGCCACATCCAAACGGTTCGCAAACGATAGGTAGAACCGATCTTGGCGCTCCGGCAGGGGAAAACCCGCCACCGATCCGGCCGACATCCGCCCGCCTTGGACGGTCATGAACAGCGACTGCGGGCGCAGGCGCAGGCCATTGGTAAGGGCGGTTTGGACTTCTTTAATCAGGCCCCGGCTGGTTTCGGCCAACAGGCTTGCGAGAGGCCGTCCAATAAGATCATCCGTCGACAGGCCGGTCAGCGAGTAGCTCGCGCCGAAGCAATAGGTGATTTTCATCCCCGCATCGACTTCCAGCAAAAGCTCGGCACGGGAGAAGGAAAACGCCAACAGCCGCGCGCGATCTTCGCGCAACCGGGCGAGTTTGGCGTCGGAAACGGTGGCGGCGCGCGAGGACACTCCCTCTATCGGAGCGGAGGCCGTTACACTGGTGCCAGAACGAGCAGGGGTAACGGCAGATTTCACGTGGCCGTGTCCATAAGGCAGGAAAACTTACTCAACTAGGGTAGCGGGTCCGAAACCTTACCGCAAGAGTTCAAAACAATTTAAGCATAAATTCTGTATTAAGCTTTTATTAACAATAAAACGATTGTCATTATTAAGAAAACGCTAAAGAAATGGGAGGATTGGGTTACGAACGCGCCTGCGCCAGTGTTTCTGCCTTCATTTCCAGCTCCAACCAACGGTCTTCGAGCGTTGCAAGCTGCGAGCGTAACGTTTCTAATTTTGCCGAAGCATCCGCGAAGCCTTTAGGATCTTTGGTGTAAAAAGACG
>NZ_LAJY01000223.1 GCF_000963705.1 Elstera litoralis
GGCCGCCCTGGCCGAGGCGGGGCTCGCCATCGCCGACCTGCGCACCGCCGAGGCCGATTTGGAAGACGTGTTCCTCCAACTCACCCGTCCCATCGCGGCGGGACCGCAGGCGGCATGATTTATGCTCGGGCCGACAATTCTTCTGCGCCGATTTTTAAGGAGTTTCCTCATGTTCGGTAGCCTCTCCCTCAGTCTGCCGGGGTGCGTTCCGCCCGAACCGATGAAGCTTGGCCCCGCGATCGTCGAGCCGGTGCTGTCCGATCATGCCGCCCGCATGCCCGATGGCGCAACGCTGCCGATCCGCGTCACCAAAGCCCACGGGGCCTGCCGCGCGGTGATTATCGCCCTGCACGGGATGAATGATTACGGCACCTTCATTGCCGATGCCGCCGAAGATTGGGCGCGGCAGGGCATCGAAACCTTAGGCGTCGATCAGCGCGGCTTCGGGCAATCGCCGCTGGTGGGCCGCTGGGTGGGCGAAGACGGGTTCGTCAACGATTTGGAAGCTATCGTCCGCCTCGCCGGGCAGCGTTACCCCGGCGTGCCGCTCTATGTGCTGGGCGAGAGCATGGGCGGCGCGATTGCGATGCTCGCCGCCAGCCGCGATCAGCTTCCCGGCGTGCGCGGCATCATTCTGTCCGCCCCCGCCGTGCTGGGACGGCAGGCGCTGGGGTGGTTTCCGAGCTTCGCCCTCGATTTCACCGCCAGCCTGTTCCCCGGCTTCAGCCCGTCCGGCCAGGGGCTCGGAATCCGCCCCTCCGACAATGAGCCGATGCTGGATGCCCTGGGCCGCAACCCGCTGGTGCTAAAGGGCACGCGCCTTGATACGATCTATGGGCTCGTCGATCTGATGGATGCGGCGCTAAACCGGGGTGGCACCGACGCAATCCCCACGCTGTTTCTGTATGGGGCCAAGGACGAGATTATCCCGAAAGCGCCCATGAGCCAGCTTCTCGCCCGCTACAGCCGCTTCCACCACGCGCGCGCGTGGCGCTTCGCCTATTACCCCGACGGCTGGCACCTGCTGACGCGCGACCTGCAAGCGCCCACCGTGATCGCCGATATCGCCGCCTGGGTCTTCGATCAGGAAGCAGCCCTGCCCTCCGGCCTAGAGCGGGCCGACCGGCGCATTCCCGGCCACGACTGACGAATAAGAAAACCAGCTTGCGTTAACGTCAACAGATGCTCACACTTCCCCCCGATACCACGCCGCGAAGACGGCGACATCAGGGGGAAAACATCATGCGGACATGGATCGGCGCGGCTTTGGTCGCGGCAACGGCGCTCACGACGCCGGCTTTCGGCCAGAGCTTCAGTGGGCTTTACGTTTTTGGCGATAGTCTCAGCGATAACGGCAATCTGTTCCGGCTTACCGGGCAGCCGCCCGCGCCCTATTTTCAAGGCCGGTTTTCGAATGGCACGACCTATGCCGAACGGCTGCCCAGCCTGCTCGGCTTCGTCTATACGCCGAGCACAAATTTCGCCGTTGGCGGCGCACTGACGGACACCACCCATAATGCCGGGCTGCCGAACCTCGGCATGCAGTCGCAGGTGACGAATTTCCTTGGCACCGGCAAAAGCTTCGGCGCGCGCGATCTTGTCGTCGTTTGGGGCGGCGCGAATGATTATTTCGGCACGCTCGCCACCGTTGCCACCCAATCGACCGGGCAGGCGCAGGTGACGATTTCCAATCAGATCACCAGCACGATCGGCAATCTTGCGGGCGAAGTGCAGGCGCTGGTCCGCGCCGGGGCACGCGAAGTGATCGTGCCGAACCTGCCGCTGCTGGGGGCCACGCCCAGCGTTTCGGCTAATGGCACCGTCGCCAGCACGACCGCCAATCTGATTACCGTGAACCATAACAGCAACCTCGCCACCACGATGAATTCGGTCGGGCGCGGTTTGGGCGCGAATATCTATCTGATCGATACGGCGGCGCTGTTCAGCGATATGCAGAGCAATCCGGCCAAATACGGGCTGTCGAACACCACCGCGCAATGCTTGCAAACGGCGGCCTGCGTTGGCGGATCGGCGGCGACCCAAGCGCAATATCTGTTCTGGGACGGGGTGCATCCGACCGCCGCCGTCCATCAGATTTACGCCGCCTATGTGGCCGCAAACCTCAGCGGGACCGCCGTGCAATCGGCGCCGGGCCGCTTGGCCGAAGCCACCGCGCGCGGCTTCAATAGCGATATTTCCGCCCGGCAATATGCCCGGCGCGGCGGCGCGGGCGGCATGAGCCTTGCGGGTTCCGCCCTGCCCGGCACGACTCAGGGCGGCGATAAGGATAAGCCCTTCGCGGTCTTCGTCGCCGCCAACTATGGTTGGGGCGAGCGCGACAGCAGCGCCACCGAAGCCGCGCTAGACTATACCGATACGGCCATCACCATCGGTGCCGATTATCGGCTGGGCAGTCAGTTCCTCATCGGCGGCGCGCTCGGCTACGGCATGAGCGACGGTAAAATCGGCAGCGGCCTCGGTAAGGTCGAACAGAACAGCGTCCGGGGCGCGCTCTATGCCTCGCTGTTTTCCGATGCTTGGTACATCGACGCCAGCGCCACCGCCGGGGTGAATGACTTCGATAAGATCACCCGCAATACCGGCTTCATCGGCGCGCCCTCCGTGAGCACCGACACGTCGGGCCGCACCGTCACCGCCGGGCTGGAAGCGGGCTATCTCTTCAAAGCGGGCGATTTCGCTTTCGGGCCGTTGGGCGGTTTCCGCTACAGCGTTATCAGCCTCGATGGTTATACGGAAGGCGGCTTTACCGGCGTTGCCCGTCAGGTCGATAAGCAGCGCTTCACGTCGTTCATCGCCCGCGCCGGGGTGCAAGCGAGCTATAAGCTGGCCGTCGACGGCGCAACGGTGGTGCCACGCGCCGCCGCCGTGGTCGAGCATGAGCTGGGCGACCGCTCCCGGACCATCACCAGCCGCATCGTCAGCCAGCCGGGCGTGACCCAAAGCACGCGCACACCGGACGACGATAAAACCATTCTGCGCCTCTCGGCAGGCGTCGCCGCCGGGTTCGGCGACCGCTACACCCTAAGCTTCGACGGCGACACCAGCGTCGGCGGCGACGGCAAGGACCATCGCATCTTAGGCCGCCTGCGCGTCGCTTTCTAACCCGCGCGCCTATCGCGAAGGGGGTTGCACTCCGCCGCCCCCTTCGCTAAGGTCCGCCCCAACAGCCCGGTTTTCACCGCGATGCACCCGTAGCTCAGCTGGATAGAGCGCTGCCCTCCGAAGGCAGAGGTCACAGATTCGAATTCTGTCGGGTGCGCCAATCTTTTCATTTTAAGAATAGCTTAAAAAAGCACCGTCACAGCGCCTACTCTCTAAGCCAGTCCGAAAAACCCTTAGACGCCGGGCGGATTACGCTATGGCTAGAGACGATGACATTAGTCACCAGGGACGGGGCGGGGTTGGCATGTCGCAGCAGAGGCAGATTATTCTGCGCGTTCGGGAAATGATTGTGACCGGCGCAATGAAAGCGGGGGAACGGGTAACGGAAATTCGCCTCGCGCAGTCGCTGGGGGTTTCACGGACCCCGGTTCGTCACGCCCTCAGCATTCTTGCCCAGGAAGGCCTGCTGGTTTCCGCCGAGGTTGGGCGCGGTTTTGTCGTGCGGGCGTTTTCGGAGAAAGACATTCGGGATGCCATTTTATTGCGGGGTATTCTGGAAGGAACGGCGGCACGATTGGTTGCCGAAAAGGGCCTGGATAGGGACACCAGCCAAATTCTGCATGCCTGCGTAAAGCGCGGGGGCGCGATTTTTACCAAGGGCGTGCTGCACCCCGGCGATGGCGCTGAATGGGCCGAGATCAACGAATTATTCCATAGCACGCTTGTGGCCGCCGCCGGGAATAGCGCCCTGGCGCAGGCCTTAGCCTTGAATGATCGGGTTCCTTTTGCCTCGGCGGGTGCCTTTTTTGACGATGAGAAGAATAGTCAGGCCCTGGCGCAGCAATATAGCGTTCTGCGCCGCGCACAAGAGCAGCACGAAACCCTCCTCGCCGGTCTCGTGAACCGCGAGGGAGCCCGGGTCGAGGCGCTGATGCGCGAGCATGCCTATGCCGCGATTGAGAATATCGCCCTCTTCCGCACCCCAACGGCGTCAGCGGCGTTAGAGATCGAGAACCAATTCCCCAGCATCGATCCGGGAGACGCAGAGGCAGAGCCTATCCCCAGCAGCTTTTTGGGCCGAGCCTAAGAAGAAATCCCGATGCTCCAGCGCTCCGGTGCAGCTTTTGATCGGTGTGACGCAGAGGCCGCAACTGCCCGCTTGGCAGCTATAGAGGGGGTCATGACCGGCGGCGAGCAGCACATCGAGAATGGTTTCGGTGGGGCCGATGGCATAGCGCGCGCCGCTGCGAGCAAGAACAACCTCAAAGCCCTGCGCGGGGGCCGAGCTTACGGGCGCGGCTGCCGCGAAACGTTCGGAATGCACCTGCGCCGAAGCCCAACCGCAACGGGCGGCGGTTTGCAAGGTTGCATCGATGAGCGGGCCGGGGCCGCAGACATAGAGATGCCGATGCGGGGCAGGTTGGGCGAGAATGGTTTCCAAGGGCACCCCTCGGCTCGGGTCGCCGCCATTGCAATAGAGGCTGAGCCGATCGCCGGCAACCTCGGCTAGCGGGGCCAGCAATGCCGCATCGACCCAGTGCCGCACAGTGTAATGGACGTGGAAATCGGCCCCGGCGGCGGCCAGGGTTTGAGCCATCGCCAGAATCGGGGTAATGCCGATCCCGCCTGCGATGAGAAGGCTTTGCCCGGCGCCTGCCGTCAGCGGAAAACCGTTCGGCGGCAGGCTGGCCGTTAGCAGATCGCCGCCGGCGGCGTGATCGTGCAGATAAGCCGATCCGCCGCGCCCCGCCAATTCGCGCTGAACCGAAATCCAAACCTCCCCCCGGCGCGCCACAGCGAATAGGCCCGCGTTTCCGGACCAGAACTCAAGGGCAGCGTCAGGCGAATATGCGCGCCCGCCTCGGCGCAGCAAAGATCGCTGCCCTCGACCTCCTCCAGCCGAAAGCTTTTCACTCGGCTTGTTTCGGCGCGAATGGCGGCAAGGCGCACCTGCATGATCGTTTCCCCCGGGTCTTATTCCTATTATTGGATACAATAATCTGCCTTTTGAAAAAGGGAAGAGGCCATTTATTCAAATTTTCCGCTGTTATATGGGGGTTTCTGAAATCAGCTTGACGCTAAAATGTATCCAATCATAGAATGCCTTTGCAATATCGCCGACAATAGGCGAGTCCAAAAACGAACGGGAGGGGATGATGTTTTTAAAAAACCAATGGTACGCTGTGGCGTGGGATAGCGATATCGGCGGCAAGCCCGTTGGGCGGACCATCTGTGGCGAGAAAATCGTGTTTTATCGCAAGCGCGACCGCAGCCTTGTGGCGCTGGAGGATTGCTGCCCCCACCGCCTGTTCCCCTTATCGCAAGGCTTTGTTCACGAAGATCGGCTGGTGTGCGGCTATCACGGGCTGACCTTTGCCGACAGCGGGCAGTGCGTGCATATGCCGAGCCAGGATACGATCAACCCCAATGCCCATATTCGCGCCTATCCGGTTATCGAGCGGTATCGCTTTATTTGGGTGTGGATCGGCGATGCGGCTTTGGCCGATCCGGCCCTCCTGCCAGCGCTGCCCTGGTGCGCCGATCCGGCCTGGGCGTTTGACGGCGGCACCTATCAGACCGCCTGCGACTATCGTTTGGTCATCGATAACCTCATGGACCTGACCCATGAAACCTATGTGCATTCCACCAGCATTGGGCAGAAGGAACTGACCGAAGCGCCGTTCGAGGCCAAGCTTGTCGGGGATCGCGCGCGTGTTAGCCGCTGGACATTAAATGTCGAGCCGCCGCCCTTCTGGGTTCATAATTGGAAGTCCAAGGAGCGGGTGGATCGCTGGCAGATTTGCGACTATTCGGTTCCGGGCATCATTACCATCGATGTCGGCGTCGCGCGGGCGGGAACCGGCGCGCCCCAGGGGGATCGGTCCCAGGGAATTTCGGCGACGGTCGTCAATCTCATTACCCCGGAAACCGAAACAAGCTGCTGGTACCATTGGGGCTTCGCGCGCAATTTCGAAACCGACGATCAAGGGCTGACGATGCGGATTCGCGATGCCCAAGGCGGCGTGTTTATGGAAGACATCGAGGTTTTCGTCCATCAGCAGCAAAATATTCTCGCGCGGCCCGACCGGAAAATGATGAGCCTCAATATTGATGCCGGCGGCGTCTTGGCCCGCCGCCTGCTCGATCGGGCGCTGGTTCAGGCGGCCGATAAGGCGGCTTAGGGGCGCTAAGCCGCCAGCGCAATACGCCGGGCGGCCATCCCCTGCGCCAGCGCCGGATCATGGGTCACGAGCAGCACGCCCATCCCGCGCTCGCGCACGAGGCGTTTTAGAAGCTGCATGACCTCCCCTTGGGTCAGCGGGTCCAGGCGGGAGGTGGCTTCGTCGGCAAAAAGGAAGCGCGGCTCGAGCAAGAGGGCACGGGTCAGGGCGATGCGCTGCAACTCGCCGCCCGAAACCGCGCCTGGCAGGCGGTCGAGCAGACGGCTGCTCACATTCATGCTCACGAGCAAGGTTTCCGCCCGCGCCCAACCGATCCCGTGGCGGGTGCAAACATCGTGCAAGGCCCGCCGCAGCGGCAGTTTTGGGGCGAAGGCGGCAATCGGGTCTTGATAGAGTTTCTGAAACGCCCCCGCCGGGCCCGCGCGCGGGTAACGCTCCCCGCGTCGGGAGCCACCAGCCCCAGCAGAATATTGCCCAAGCTAGTCTTACCGCAGCCGCTAGGACCGGAAACCGCGACGATTTCCCCTGCGCCAACGGCGATATCGAGCCCCTCGAACAGCCGGACGCCGCCGCGTTGGAGGCTGAGGCCCCGCCCCTCGATGACGGGGGTGGCCCCCGCGACCGGATCGGGTCGCCACGTCGATGGATCGGCAGCCAGCAAGGCGCGGGTATAGGCGTGGCGCGGGTGCGTAAGAATGGTTTCCGTCGCGCCGCTTTCGATAATCGCGCCGTCGAGCATCACCTGCATCCGCCCGCCCAGCAGCCGCGCCAGCGTGAGATCATGGGTAATGACCATCACCGCCGTCCCGCGCGCGGCGGCGGCCCGCAGTTGCTGCGCGACATCATCGCGGCGGGGAGCGTCGAGCCCCTTGGTTGGCTCGTCGGCGATCAAAAGCGCGGTTTCCGTCAGCGTCGTTGCGGCAAAG
>NZ_LAJY01000224.1 GCF_000963705.1 Elstera litoralis
AATGGGATGGAACATCGGTATGCAGCGCCAATTTAGCGCCTATCGCCCGGTCGCGCATCAATTGCGCGCAGGAATCAATCGTGTGATCGATATCGAAGGCCTGTTCCATCAACTCGAATTTACCAGCGGCGACTTTCGAGAGGTCGAGAATATCGTTAATAATTTCAAGAAGATGGGTGCCAGAGGTGAACACATCGCCCGCATAGGCCCGGTAGCGGTCCGAGCCCAAAGGGCCGAACATTTCCGACTTCAAGACTTCCGAGAAACCGAGAATGGCATTCAGCGGCGTGCGCAACTCGTGGCTGACATTGGCCAGAAACTCGTCCTTAGCGCGGGCCGCCGCTTCTGCCGCATGCATCGCCTCGCGCAATTCACGCTCGTTGGAGCGCAGGGTTTTCACCATGCGGTTGAAGGCCGAGACCACCACGCCCAATTGATCGTTACTCTCCCAGCGCACGGTCGGCCATTCGCGGTTTTCGATGCGCTCGATGGCGCGCAGCATCAGCCGCAGCGGGCGGAAAACCAGTTGTTGCAGCGAGAGAAATACCGCGCCGATCATCAACACCGCGCCCACGGCAATTGCAGCGCCAGCGGAAAGAAGCTGGAGCCGCAGGGTTTCGTTCAACGAAACCTGCGACATGGCGACGGTCAATTGCCCTAAGGGAACGGCATCCCGCGCCACCGGATGCGGCACAACCCGCGTAACGGTGAGAATATCGGTCCCCTCCAACCGCCCGAAACCGTGGATGAACTTGCCGGTTTCATCCAGCAGGCGCGCCCCGACGATGTCGGGATCTTGCGCGAGGGTATCGACGATGCGGGTAATTTGGGGGGCATTCAATTCCCACAGGGGCTGGCTGAGGGCCTGTACCTGCACATCGGTCGTTACGGTCGCGCGCGTTCCCAAGGCTTTCAGCCCGTCTTCCGCCGCCGAGGTCATCAGCACAATCAACAGCATACACAGTGCCAGCACCATGACGGGGACGACGATCAGCGCCAGCTTAACCTGAAGCGAGGCCCCGCTGATCCACGACATCCGTTGCCCCGGCAAAAGCGACGGCACGCCGGAGAGCGCCGAATCGTCGCTTACCGACTCGCGCGTACCAGAGGCCGCTTGCGTCGGATGATCCGAGGCGTTTGCGTCGGGAGCCAGCACGATTTCTCCTTAACGTTCCCCTGTTTCCCCTGCACCCCGGCCTTAGCAAGCGGGTACATCCACAACCATATCCGAAAGAAATCGCCCTGTCCTGTCTTCTTAACCAATACGCTTAGGACAAGAAACAGGGCATGGGCAGGCAATCCGATCGCGGACTGTAAAGGGAAACATCAAGAAGATTGGAGAGTTACGAGGGGGGCGGCTGAATGGCCGATTGTTCCGGCTTCACCTTAGCCGAATAAACAATGCAATTGCTGGTGCGGTCCCGATAAAACCAATAGTCGCGCCCCGGCTGGCGCGCCCCGGTCGGGTCGAACAGATTGAGCCCGTTGCCCTTGGCCCCGCCGACCAAAGATGCCCCGTTCGGCCCCTGAAAATGCGCCGAATATTTATAAGCGACGCGCTGATTGAAGCGCCCGAGCGAACACATTTGGCTCAGTTTTTTATCAAGGTCGCCCACCTGCCACGATGGCAGCAGAGTGCGCACGATCTTATTGACGCCTTTGGGGGGAATCTGATTGCTCGGAATTTGTGCCCCGGCAGATACCGAAAGCCCCAACACAAAAAGCGCCGCACTCACGCCGAGCGCCGCGCCAAACTTGTAAGTACCGGTTTTCAGGTAAAAACTGACCACCGCCCGCTAACCCCCTGAGAAGCTTCTAACCTAACCGTATCAGAAGATCTCGACCCAGGCTAGCGGGTCGATCATATGCGCCTTAGACGGAGATATTGACCAACTGGCCTGCGGCATTTGCGGCCTTGGAGGCCTCAACCGAGGCTTCGATGATGCCCACGACAGCCCGTTCGGCTTTCGTCTGCTGGCGGAACACTTCAATCGCCACATCCATGCTCACGGCGGATTTATTGAGGGTGGTAATCGCCCCCGTCAGGCTCGATACATCCATTGGGATTCTCCCTGAAACGCGTTTTACGTCTGAGTCATACCCCAGGGCGGTTGAAATATCCAGCCCCTTTCCCGCAACAGCGAGGGTTGACATTTCACCAAAGCGAACGAATATTCGTTTTATGCCCAAACTCTCCCCTCTCCGCCTTGCCACCCGCCGCCAAGCGATCTTGGAAGCCGCCGAACGCGCCTTTGCCCGCGATGGCTTTCACGGCACCAGCATGCAGGCGATTTGCCGGGAGGCCGGTATTAGCCCCGGAACGCTCTATCTTTATTTTC
Source organism: Elstera litoralis (assembly GCF_000963705.1). GTDB lineage: Bacteria > Pseudomonadota > Alphaproteobacteria > Elsterales > Elsteraceae > Elstera > Elstera litoralis. Next base: position 2,340 of record NZ_LAJY01000224.1, read on the forward strand.
CCTCGAAAGTGGCGCTGATCGAGGGCCTGTGCGAGCGCGACCGCCATGAGATCCGCGATGCGCTAAGCCATGTCGAAGTCGCCGCCGACATTCTAAGCGCGCTTGAAGATATGCTCACCCATTACGCCTGCGTCGAGCCGCAAGAGCGCCGCGCCTTGATTTTCGAAATCGGGGCCGAGGCGCAACGCAACCCCGAGGTCGCCAAGATCATGGTGGAGACCGACGCCTTCTTCTCCACCCTGATTCGCAATACGATCCTAAAGGCCATCGCCGATGGAAAACTGATCCCCCATGCCGATGTCGAGGCGATCGTCGCCCTGCTCTTTGCCGTGGGAGACGGTATTTTATGGCGCGCGACCATTCGCCCCGAATTGGATAATCGCGCCATCATCGCCACCATCTTTACCTTGCTGCGCGCCAAACTCCTGACCCCAACCGTGGATACCCGTGCCTCATGATCCGCTCGTTTCATGCCATCGCCCCGGCGCATCTTTTGCTCGCCGCCGCCCTCACGCTCGCCCCCTTAGCCGCGCGCGCCCAAGATGTCGGCCCCAAGCCGCCGATGGTGAGCGTCGTCGCGGCTGAAAAGCGGTCGATGGTCGCGAAGGTCGCGGTGACAGGCAGTATCGTTGCGCGCGAAGAAATTCTGGTTTCCCCCGAAATCGAGAATTTGCGCATTATCGAGATTCTGGTCGAGGAAGGGGACCGGGTTGAAAAGGGGCAAACCCTCGCCCGCCTCTCCCGCGAAACCTTGGAAACCGAGCTTGCTCAACTCGAAGCCGCCCAAGCGCGGCTGACCGCCGGGATCGCCCAGGCCCGCAGCCAGATCACTCAAGCCGAGGCCAGCCGAGTGGAAGCCTCCGCCGCGCTTCAGCGCAGCCAATCCCTGCGGCAAACCGGCAATGCCAGTCAGGAGTTGCTCGATCAGCGCACGGCGACCGCCCGCACCGCCCAAGCGCGCGTTGGCGCAGCCCAAGACGGCGTTCGCGTCGCCGAAGCCCAGCGCGCCGAAATGGAGGCGCAAATCCGCGACGTGCGCATTCGCCTGGGCCGCACCGAAGTTAAAGCCCCCGCCGCTGGGATCGTCAGCCGCCGCACGGCAAAACTGGGTGCCCAGACCGCCAATAGCGCCGAGCCTTTGTTCCGCCTGATCGCCGATGGCGCGCTCGACGTGAGCGGCGATATTCCCGAAAGCCGCTTTGCCCAAGTGAAGCTGGGGCAGAGCGCCGAAATTCAACTCCCCGATGGGCAAAGCGTGACGGGCAGCGTGCGCCTGCTCTCACCGATGGTGAATACCAGTACGCGCCTCGGCTCGGTCCGCATCGCCCTGCCCCCTACCGCCCCGGCGCTAATGGGCAATTTCGCGCGCGGAACGATCCAGGTTGCGCAGAAAACCGCCCTCGCCGTCCCCACCGCCGCCTTGCTGTTCGGCGCGACAAAAACGACCGTGCAGGTGGCGAAGGATGGGCGGGTTGAAACCCGCACCGTCCGGGTTGGCATCCGTGCGGGCGGCCTTGCCGAGATCGTGCAGGGCGTGGCCGAAGGCGAGTGGATTATTGCCAAGGCCGGAACTTTCCTGCGCAATGGCGACCGCATTCGCACGCAAGAAACCCCTCTCGACGCCGCACTCGTCGGCGACGAAGCCACCCTCGGATCGGGGAATTAGTCGATCATGGCGATGAATATTTCCGGCTGGGCCATCCGCCGTCCGATCCCCTCGGTGATGCTATTCGTGATTCTGATGGTGCTCGGGGTGGTTTCCTTCCTGAAGCTGCCGATCACGCGCTTTCCCAATATCGACGTGCCGGTCATCAGTATCACCGTCACTCAAACCGGGGCCGCTCCGGCGGAGCTTGAAACCCAGATCACCAAAAAGGTGGAAGACGCCATCGCCGGGCTCACCGGCGTCAAGCATATTGGCTCCACCCTCACCGACGGCAGTTCGGTGACGACGATCGAATTCCGCCTGGAAATCGATAGCGACCGGGCGCTGAACGACGCAAAGGATGCGGTTGCCCGCATTCGCGCCGATTTGCCGCGCAGTATCGACGAGCCGATCATCGAACGGGTGGATGTCGTCGGCCTACCCATCGTCACCTATGCCGCCACGGCCCCCGCCATGACGCCGGAGGAACTCTCCTGGTTCGTCGATGATGTGGTCGCGCGCGATCTGCAAAGCGCCAAAGGCGTTGGTAAGGTCGAGCGCGTCGGCGGGGTGACCCGTGAAATTCAGGTCACGCTCGATCCGAACCGCATGCTCTCCCTGGGCGTGACCGCCGCCAATATCACCCGTGCCCTCAAAGCCGTGAATATCGACCTTGCCGGCGGGCGTAGCGACCTTGGCACCCAGGAACAATCGATCCGGGCGCTCGGCGGCGCGAAAACTCTCGCCGAACTCGCCCAAACGCCGCTGATGCTGACCGGCGACAAGCTGTTGCGCTTATCGGACGTGGCGACCGTCACCGACACCTACGCCGAGCCGCGCACTTTTGCCCGGCTCGACGGGCAGCCGGTGGTGAGCTTCAGCATCTACCGCAGCAAAGGGGCCAGCGACGCCGATGTCGCCAAGGCGATTGAAGGCCGCATTGCCGGGCTAATGCAGACGCACCCGAATGTCACCCTGTCGCTGATCGATAGTTACGTGACCTATACGGTTGGCAATTACCATTCGGCGATGGATACGCTGATTGAGGGCGCGGCCCTGGCCGTGCTCGTCGTGCTGATCTTCTTGAAGGATTTACGGGCGACGCTCATTACCTGCATCGCCCTGCCGCTCTCGATCCTGCCGACCTTTTGGGTCATGGATATGCTCGGCTTTTCGCTCAACCTCGTCAGCCTGCTCTCGATTACCTTGGTGACGGGGATTCTGGTCGACGATGCCATCGTCGAGATCGAAAACATCGTTCGCCACCGGCATATGGGCAAATCGCCGTATCGGGCTGCGATGGAAGCGGCGGATGAAATCGGCCTCGCCGTGATCGCCATTACCATGACGATTGTGGCGGTCTTTGCCCCCGTCAGCTTCATGGGCGGCATCGCCGGGCAGTATTTTAAGCAGTTCGGCATTACCGTTGCCGTCGCCGTGCTCTTCTCGCTGCTGGTGGCGCGCCTGATAACGCCGATGATGGCCGCCTATCTGATGCGCGGCACGCCCCATCTCGATAAGCCGGAAGGCTGGCTGATGCGGCGCTATATCCGCTTGGTCGACTGGTCGGTGCGCTGGCGCGGGGTGACCGTGGTGCTCGGCTTGGGTATTTTCGGCCTGTCGATCTGGTCCTCCACGCTCTTGCCCAGCGGGTTTCTGCCGACGGAGGATACGGCCCGGACCGTGCTGGCGCTTGAATTCCCACCCGGAACGCGCCTTGCGGAAACCGAAGCGGTGGCCGACCGCGTCACAGCAACCCTGAAAGAGCTCCCGGAAGTCCGATCGGTCTTTGTCGATGGCGGCCGAATTCTCGGGCAAGGGCTGGAAGTACGCAAAGCCTCGCTCGTCATTAACCTCACCCCGAAGCAGGAACGCTCCCGCAGCCAAAGCGAGTTGCAGACCCTCATTGGCCAGCGCATCGCAGATTTCCCCGACCTGCGTTACTGGTTCGTCAATGAAGGCGGGCAGCGGGCCCTCAGCCTCTTGGTGACGGGCGGTGAAACGGCGGTGATTGAAGATCTCGCCAATGATCTCGCGGCGCAAATGCGCACGCTGCCGCAACTCGAAAATGTCGTCTCGACCGCCGCCCTCGACCGGCCCGAAGTGCGCATTGTGCCGGATCGGGAGCGGACGGCGCGCCTGGGCATTTCCACCGAAACCCTCTCGGAGGTGGTCCGCGTCGCCACCATCGGCGATGTCGCCGCCAATCTGCCGAAATTCACTGTGGGCGACCGGCAAATTCCGATTCGCGTGCAGATCGATCCTGCCCAGCGCGGCGATTTCGAGTTGCTCGAAAACCTGACGGTGCCGACCGCGAGCGGAACCCCCGTGCCCTTAGGGGCGGTTGCCCAGCTTACCCTCGGCCAGGGGCCGGCCACGATCAACCGTTACGACCGTGCCCGCAAAGTTTCGGTGGAAGCCGATTTGTTCGGCGACACGCCGCTCGGCCTTGCCACCGACGCCGTTAAAGCCCTGCCCATCGTCCAAAGCTTCCCGCCGGGCGTTGAACTGAAGGAAACCGGCGACGCCGAAGTGATGGGCGAAGTCTTCACCGGCTTTGCCTTGGCAATGGGCGCGGGCATTATGATGGTGTATGCCGTGCTGGTGCTCTTGTTCGGCTCCTTCTTGCAACCCGTGACCATTCTCTTCTCGCTCCCGCTTTCCATCGGCGGGGCCATCTTTGCGCTGTTCATCACCCAGCAACCGATTTCCATGCCTGTTGTGATCGGCTTCCTGATGCTGATGGGTATCGTCACCAAGAACGCCATCATGCTGGTCGATTTTGCCGTCGAAGAAATCGCCCAAGGCGTGCCGCGCCGCGAAGCGATTGTCGATGCCGGGCGCAAGCGTGCCCGCCCGATCATTATGACCACCATCGCGATGGCCGCCGGAATGGTGCCCTCGGCGCTCGCGTTCGGCGACGGCGGCGAGTTCCGCGCCCCAATGGCGATTGCCGTCATCGGTGGGTTGATCGTCTCGACGGTGCTATCGCTGGTGTTCGTCCCCGCCGTCTTCTGCCTGATGGACGATATGGCGAAATGGCTCTGGCGCTTCTTCAGCCGTTTTATCGGCCCCAGCGAGGAGCCGGACGCAGAAACGATGCGGGCCGAGATGCCGCGCGATGGGCGCGTGCAACCGGCGGAATAAGCTTCCGCCCCCAACAAGCAAGGCCATTCCAACCGGAATGGCCTTTTTGCTTTTGGGCGATGATTTTCATTTTCGGGGGAAAAAATGGTCGGAGCGACAGGATTCGAACCTGCGACCCCCAGACCCCCAGTCTGATGCGCTACCAGGCTGCGCTACGCTCCGACCGTTTTGTGCCAAGGCTAATCGCCGCAGCAGGTAGCGACTATAGACGGGGTGCGCGGGGCATGCAAGCGATGGCGACGGCCTCGGTTGTATGGGATGCCAAGGGTTTATCTGCCCCGCCCATAAAAAAAGGCGACCCGATTGGATCGCCTTTTTTAAACTCTGTCGAAACGCTTAGCGCGATAAGCTGCGGATCAGCGCCTTATGCGCCGCCTCAAGCTCGGCAATCGCATCCTCGATCACAGCGCGCGTTTCGATCGGCAGCACCGCCACCGGACCGCGCGAGAGCGCCAAGGTCGGCAGACGGGGCGCCGCTGGGGCTTCCACCGGCTCCAGATGTAGATCCGTCTCTTCGCTCGGCATTTCCGGCGCTTGGCCAGGGGCGAGGCGGTCCTCGTCGGTCAGCTTGGCGTTCGGGGTTTTCAGAAGCTTCTGAACGCCCTTAATCGTATAGCCGTCGCGGTACAGAAGCTCGCGGATGCGCCGCAGCAAATCCACATCTTCCGGGCGATAGTAACGGCGACCGCCGCCGCGTTTCAGCGGTTTGATTTGCGGAAATTTGCTTTCCCAAAAGCGCAGCACATGGGGCGGCACGTCGAGATCGGCGGCAACTTCACTGATTGTCCGGAACGCGCTGGCCGATTTCGTTACGCGGCGCGCGCCCTGGTCCGTCACCTCGGCGGTGCTCATTCACCCGTCTCCCGTGTTTCAACCGCCTGCATGCCTTCGTTGATCCTGTTCTTGAGAACATGGGACGGCCGAAAGACTAAAACTTGTCGGGGCATGATTGGCACTTCTTCCCCAGTTTTGGGGTTGCGGCCAATGCGTTCGCCCTTCTTACGCACCGAGAAGCTACCAAAGGAGGAGATTTTGACCATCTCGCCGTCCGCAAGCGCGTCGGCGATTTCCTTCAAAACCGTTTCCACCAGTTGAGCGGACTCGTTTCGGGACAATCCAACTTCCTGATAGACCGCCTCGCTAAGCTGAGCGCGAGTTACTGTCTCTTCGGTCATCGAGCCCCCCTTTACCTATCAGCCCGTACCGTACCGCCAGTGCGGCGATCCGTCAATTGCGTTTGTCTAACAACGCATTGGGTAGGCTTGCTGAACCATAACCTGAGTCCGTCCCGCAATCGGAAAAGCGCGACACCCTATGGTATGTCCACACCCTGCCCGACCCGCGCTCTGTTACAGGCTTATCACAGCTTAGATGAAGTGATGGATTGAGAAAACTATTTATGACATTGACCGTTAATGTTTTTTTAATAGGATTTGCGAGGCATTTTATCGATTCCCCTCCCCCCTATCCCATCGCCGCAATCAATGGGTAGAGCGCCGAGGCGACCAGAAGCGCCGCCATGCCGATATTGATTTGCCGAACCCGGCGCGGATCGCTCATCAGCCGCCGCATCAGCGACCCGAACCCAGCCCAGCATGCAATGCAGGGGCTGCCAACGATCAGAAACGACAGCGCAATCACGATCACGCTCAAGCTAAACGCCTCGGGCAGCGCATAGGTGGAGATGGCACCAATGGCCATGACCCAGGCTTTCGGATTGACCCACTGAAAGGCCGCCGCTTGCAGGAAGCTGAAGGGCTTGCGATTGCCATCCCCCGCCGCCGCCTCGCCCGCCATCGGGGCCGAGTGAGCAATCTTCCACGCGAGATAGAGCAGGTAAGCCGTTGCCACCACGCGCAAAATATCGTGCAGATGCGGAATACGGTCAAACAGCTCGCCCGCGCCGAACCCCACCGCCGCCACCATCCCGCAAAACCGAAGGCAATTCCCAACAAATGCGGTCCGGTGCGCCAAAAACCGAAGGTGAGGCCCGACGCCAGCAGCATGGCATTATTCGGGCCGGGGGTAATCGTTGTGACAAAGGCGTAAGCGGCGATGGCGAGCAGAAGATCGAGCGTCATGGTCCAAAAACTCCTATCGGCGAGGGGACTGCCCGCAGCTTAGGGCCGTGACACAATCTGAAAAACATCTATAGTGTTCCGTGACACTATTACGGAACCCCAATGCGTCTCGCCTCCCCCTGGACTCCCCGTCTGAGCGATAGCGCCGCCCGCCCCGCCGACCGGCTGGCGCAGGCATTGGAAGAAGATATTCACGCTGGGCGCATCCCAGCAGGCGCGCGCCTGCCCGCCCACCGCGACCTTGCCTATCGATTGGGGATCGGCCTTGGCAGCGTCACGAAAGCCTATCAGCGCCTCGAAACCCTCGGCCTCGTCGCCAGTGCCCAGGGGCGCGGCATGTTCGTGCGCCATAGCGACCTGAGCCTGAGCCCGCCGCTCGACCTGAGCCTCAACGCGCCGCCGCAAATGCTGTCGGATCAATTCTTAGCGATGTCGCTCGGCAAACTCGCCCGCCGCTTGGATGCGAGCAGTTTCGGGGCCTATGTGCCCCGGCGGGCCGGGCCGATCACCGGGAGGCGAAGGCGGGTTGGCTGCGCGACCTCGGCATTCCCGCCACCGGCGCGCGCACGTTGCTCTGTAACGGCGCGCAACAGGCGCTCGCCGTCGCCGTCGATCTGGTGGACGCCGCCGGGGTGCAGATGCTGGTCGAACCCATCACCTACCCCGGCATTCTCGACCTGTGCCGACGCCGCAACATCACCCCGCGTGCCGTTGCGAGCGATGAGGACGGTCTGCTGCCCGAGGCGCTGGAACGCCATCTCCATGCGCTGAAAGCCGAAGGGCGGCGCGGGGCGGTTTACGTGATGCCGACAATCCATAATCCGACGACCAGCACGCTGCCCCTCACCCGGCGCGATGCCATCGTGCGTCTCTGCCGCGCCTATGACGCCTGGATTTTGGAAGATGATGTCTATGCGCCGCTCGCGGATGAGGGCCTACCCGCCCTCGCCCAGCTTGCGCCGGAGCGGGTGTTTTACGTCGGCAGCCTCTCGAAGATCGTCAGCCCCGGCCTGCGCATGGGATGGCTGGTGGTGCCGCCCGCTTTTGCCGCCGCCGCCGAAGCTATCCTCGCCAGCAGCACCACGACCGCCGCCCCGCTTTCGTGCTTCCTCCTGGTGACTTGGCTCGAAGACCGCGCCGTCGATACGCTGATGGGGGCGCTGAAGCAGGAGGCCGCCGCGCGCCGCGCCCTTGCGGAGACGATCTTCGCCGATACGCTGCCCGAAGTCCGGATCGCCGGTTTTCACCTCTGGCTTCCCCGCCCCTTACCCGAGGCCGACCGCCTTGCCGCCGACGCCCAGGCACGGGGATTACTGCTGCTGCCGCCGCGAAGTTTCGCCCTCGACGGTACCGAGGCCGCTGGGGTCCGCCTTTGCCTAGGCCCGCCGCCCCACGCCGAATTAGAGCGGGCCTTGCGCCTGTTCAAACGGCTGGCGACCGATGCGAGTAGCCAGCGCGCAAATATTTAGGGGGGCCTCAAGCCCCCCATCGATCCCTCTGAAAACCAGAAAAACGCCCTACATGCGGATAAGCGCAGAGCCCCAGGTGAGCCCGCCGCCCATCGCTTCCACCAGAATGAGATGCCCCGGCTGAATGCGGCCATCGCGCACGGCCTCGTCGAGCGCCAGCGGCACCGAGGCGGCAGAGGTATTGGCATGCCGGTCCAGCGTCACGACGACACGCTCCACTGGCAAGGACAGTTTCTTTGCGGTTGCGTCCAAAATCCGGCGATTGGCCTGATGCGGCACCAACCAGTCGATTGCCGAGGCCTCAAGCCCATTGGCGGCGAGCGCTTCCGTGACCACCGCCGCCAGGTTCGTTACGGCGTGGCGGAAGACTTCTTTGCCCGCCATGCGAACGTGACCGACCGTCTGCGTCGTCGAGGGGCCGCCATCGACATAGAGAATATCATGCTCACGCCCATCGGAATGCAGATGAGTGGAGAGAATTCCCCGATCCGTCACCGCGCCCGCGCCTTCGGCGGCGCGTAAGACCACCGCCCCCGCCCCGTCGCCGAACAAAACGCAGGTGGTGCGGTCTTCCCAATCGAGAATGCGCGTGAAGGTTTCGGCCCCGATCACCAGAATGGTTTTCGCCTGACCGGCCTTAATGAAATTATCGGCAATCGCTAGCGCATAGACGAAGCCCGAGCACACCGCCTGCACGTCGAACGCCGCACCGCGATGCATGCCGAGACGGGCTTGCACTTTGGTTGCCGTCGAAGGAAAAGTGTCATCCGGCGTCGTCGTTGCCAGAATAATCAGATCCAAGTCCGAACCAGAAACGCCCGCCGCTTCCAGCGCCTTCAGCGCGGCGGCGGTGGCGAGATCCGCCGTGGTTTCGCCCTCGGCGGCAACATGGCGCTGGCGAATGCCGGAGCGCTGCTGAATCCACTCATCGGAGGTATCGACCCGCTGCGCCAATTCGTCATTGGTCACAATACGCGCGGGCAGGTAGGAGCCCGTGCCAATAATCTGGGAACGCCAAAAACTCATGGGGCCAAGCTCACGGCTGGAGTGGGGTCCGCCGAGGTTGCCTGAAGCACGGCCACTTGGCTGCGGATTTTATCGATAAACCCATGCATCGCCATATCGACGGCAACGCCGATGGCATTGGCAAAGCCGAGCCCATCGGTGCCGCCGTGGCTTTTAACGGCAATCCCGTTCAAACCCACGAAAACCGCGCCATTATAGCGGCGCGGATCGACGCGGTTGCGGAACTGGGTCAGCGCCGGGCGCATCAGCACATAGGCAATCCGCGCCCAAATCGAGCTTTTGAAGCTCTCGCGCAGGAAATGAACGATAAGCTGGGCGGTGCCTTCGGCGGTTTTCAGCGCGACATTGCCGGTGAACCCATCGGTCACAACCACATCGACCGAGCCGGTCGACAGATTATTGCCCTCAACGAAGCCGTGGAACTGCGCCGCCAAGGGCGATTCGCGCAGCAGAATCGCGGCTTGCCGCAGCTCTTCCCGCCCCTTCATCTCCTCGGCGCCGATGTTCAGCAGGCCAATAGTGGGGTTGGTCAGGCCGAGCACGGCGCGCGCGAAAGCATCGCCCATAATGGCGAATTGCAGCAGATTTTGCGCGTCGCAGGTCACATTCGCCCCAAGGTCCAGCATCACGGTTTCACCGCGCTGGGAGGGAATGATGGAAGCAATCGCTGGGCGATCAATCCCCGGCAGCGTGCGCAGCGAGAGCTTTGCCATCGCCATCAGCGCGCCGGTATTGCCCGCCGAAACCGCCGCCGCCGCCCGGCCATCGGCCACGGCATCCAGCGCCAGGCGCATGGAGGAGCGGCGCCCATTGCGCAGGGCGGTGGACGGTTTTTCGTCGGAGGACACCGATTTATCGGTGTGCAGCACGTGCGAGACTTTCCGCAACAACGGCAAGCGCGCGAGCAGCGGTTCAATCCGCTGTTCGTCGCCAACCATCAGAAAATCTACGTTGGGAAAGCGCTCGCGCGCAATATTCGCACCGTCGATCACGATCGCGGGAGCCCGGTCGCCGCCCATCACATCGAGGGCAATGGTCAACCGAGCTGTCACGGTGCGCCTATCGTCTGGGTCTGATCGAACAAGCCAAAGGGCTTAAGCGGCTGCCGAGGCAACCACTTCGCGGGCATCGTAATGACCGCAGGCCGGGCAGATATGATGCGGACGCTGCAATTCACCACAGTTCGAGCATTCGGTGTAAGCCGAACCCGACAGGGCGTCATGCGAGCGACGCATGTTACGACGGGACTTGGAGGTCTTCTTTTTGGGAACTGCCATAATCTTGAACTCGTGTTAGCGGACATCGCCGAAAAGCGA
>NZ_LAJY01000225.1 GCF_000963705.1 Elstera litoralis
TGTGTAATCGGCAAAGGTCAGCTTAATCAGCGTTTCACCGGGCTTCGAATAGCTCACCGCATTGTCGAAGAATGCCAGTTCCTGAAGCTTTTTTTCGAGCTTATCGGTGACTTGCAACTCCATTTCGCGGGCGGTCGCCCCCGGCCAAAAGGCCTGAACCACCACCGTCTTAATCGTGAAATCCGGGTCTTCCTGCCGCCCGAGCCCCATGTAGGAGAGGGCTCCGGCAATGCCCAAGATCAACATGAAAAACATAATCAGGGTTTGATGCCGCAGCGCCCAGCCCGACAGATTGAACTTGTCGCTCATCTTACTGGCCTTTCACCGGGGCGGCGCCGAGGATGCGCACCTTGATGCCGGGATCGATGCGATGCACGCCCGCCGTTACAACCAGCTCGCCGTCCTTCACGCCATTGGCAATCAGCGCCGCGTCCTGATGATAGGCGGCCACGGTGACGGGCTTCAGGGTCACGGCACCCTTGGCGGCATCCACCACCCACACAGCGGGCTTGTCGCCCTGCTGGAAGATGGCGGAGAGCGGCAAGGAGGCGACCGGCACGCCATCGCCCTTCGCCAGCAGCAAGGTCGCCGTCATACCCATTTTGGCGGTCTGCGGCTGATCGAGCAGGGAATATTTGGCGAGATAGGTGCGGGTTTGCGGATCGGCGCTCGCGGCAAGCTCGCGCAGGCGGACGCGATAGGTTTTGCCGGGGTCCGACCAGAGGGTTACGCGGGGATCATTGGCGGCGCGGGCGTCATCCAGCCGGTTTTCCGGGATCGGCACCGAGACTTCTAATTCCTCATCGCGCGCCACGCGGACGATCGCTTGCCCGGCGGCAACCACTTGGCCCGGTTCGGCCAGCACGGCGGTCACGATGCCGCCGGTATCGGCGGAGAGGCTCGTGTAATTCATCTGACGCTCGGCAATCGCCACTTGGCTGCGCGCGCCGATCAGCGTCTGCTGCGCCACGCTGGCCGCCGCCGCGCGTTGATCGTAGGTGGCTTGAGTGAAGACCATGCTGGTTTTCAGCGCCTCATAGCGCTTCAAATCGGCCTGGAGGCGCTTCAAATCGGCTTCGGAGGAGGCGACCTGAGCTTGCGCCCGGCGCAGTTGCAGGGCGAAATCCTCGGGCTCCAGTTTGCCGATGAGCATGCCCGGCGTCACCCGCGCCCCCACATCGACCGGACGGGCCGATAGCTTGCCCGTCACTTGAAAGGCGAGCGGCGTTTCCAGCCGGGGCGCGAGCGTGCCCGCCAGCTTCAGGCTTTCCCGCCCCGCTTCGAAAGCGACGGTCTGCACCCGCACGGGGCGCACCTCTTCGGCATGTTCCTTCTTATCGTCGGAGCAGGCCGCGAGCAGCGGTAGCGTGAGCAGAACGCTCGCCAGCAGGCGGGCGGAGCGGGAGAAGTGGAACGAAGTACGCGCCATCGGCGGAACCTTCCTTGACAGAAACCTGAGGGTGGGGGGATATCCAAAGAATGAAGCTGTGGAGTCCCTCTGAACTTGCGCCCAGATGTAATTGCAATTACACTTTTGGTCAAGGATATTTGCCGCAAGCGAGACTGACGCAGTGAGGGAATGGGAATGACAGAGTGCCGCATCGGCCAAGCGCTTTCGGCGATCAAGGGGTTCGCTCAGGCTAAGTCGGGCTCAAAATCGGGGCCGACGGACGAGCACGGCAAACCCAGCCGCCGCGAAGCGCGCCGTGAGGCGATTATGACAGCGGCGACGCAGATTTTCGTCGAAAAAGGCTATGGCGCGACCAGCCTGAACGATGTCGTGCGCCTGTCGGGGGGCTCGCTCTCGACGCTCTACGATATGTTCACCAATAAGGCGGGGCTGTTTCGGGCGATTGTCACCCACCGCTGCGAACTTATGACGGGGGTTTTTGAGAACCCGGACGTTCATAGCCGCCCGGTTGCCGAAGCCCTACACGACCTCGGGGTGCGGTTTCTCAGCGTGCTCATCGCCGATGATACCGTTACGGTCATGCGGTCGGTGATTGCCGAGGCGATCCAGTTCCCGGAACTGGCGCAGGTTTTCTACGAGGCTGGGCCGTCCCAGGGGCGCGTTCGAATTGCGGGCTATTTGGAAGAGCAGGCCCGGCGCGGCATTCTGACACTCGATGCCCCCGAAGAGGCCGCGATGGATTTCTGCCAACTCATCGTCCGCGACGCACAAATGAATGCCATGATGGGCTTGCCCTATCCGAAAACGCCCGAGGCGATTGAACGGCACGTCAGCCGCGCGGTCGCCTGCTTCCTGCGCGCCTATGGCACTGCATCGCAACAATCGCCAGCCCCTGCGGCGTGATGCCCGGAAATGAGGGCGCTCAGGCGAATTAGACTGTGTTCCCCGTCGCTTAGAGGCGGTTGAGCCGCAAGGCCAGGGGGCGCGATCGGGAAAGACGGCCGCGATTCCCGCGCATCCTGTCGCTTTTCTCAGTTATGGCGCGTTGCATCGGTAAAAACGGTGTGTTAAGGAAGCGCCGCCTGCGCGAAAGACACAGTCTGCGCGTGGGCTTGCGTCCCGATCCGGCAGAGCTTTGGCAGTGCGGGGGAGGGAGCGTAAGGATCCTGTCCAGATTCCGGTTAGAGAGCGGCACCCGCCAGCGCTCGCCGGGCCGATTAGAGAGGACAAGCCGGGGTGGCGACAGAGCAGACGGGCGTTGCCGGGCGATATGCCGTAGCCCTCTACGATTTGGCGGACGCGCAAGGCGCGCTCGACGCCGTGGCGAAAGACCTGCGGGACTTGCGCACGCTTCTGACGGAGTCGGCCGATCTGCGCCTGCTCACCGTCAGTGCCGTGCTGAGCCGGGCGGATCAAGCCAAGGCGATTGCCGCTGTCTTAGAGAAGGCTGGCGCGAATGATTTGGTGCGCCGCTTCGTCGGCGTTGTGGCGGATAACCGCCGCCTGTCGGCCTTGCCGCAGATCATTACGGCCTTTTTGGCCCGCTTGGCCGATAAACGGGGTGAAGTGACGGCGGAAGTTACCGCTGCGGTCCCCCTCACAAATTCGCAGATCGATCAGATCAAAACGTCGCTTTCGGGCACGTATGGGTCGAAGATCCTTGTCGATGTCAAAGTCGAGCCGTCGTTAATCGGCGGTCTCATCGTCAAGATCGGCTCTAAGCTGATCGATCATTCGCTGAAGACTAAATTGATGCGCTTGCAGCTCGCCATGAAGGGAGTTGGTTGATGGATATCCGTGCAGCCGAAGTTTCGGCCATTCTGAAAGAACAAATCGCCAATTTCGGGACGAGCGCCGAAGTCGCGGAAG
>NZ_LAJY01000226.1 GCF_000963705.1 Elstera litoralis
CAGAGCGGCGTATTGCCATTGAAACTATCGCCATAGGCCGTAATCGCGCGGTTTTCGTCCATATCCTCGCAGGTGGCTTTGCCGATGCGCAGGTCTTTGTCCGACAGCGGATCGAGCCCCATCGCCCGCGCCACGGCCTGCCCGGAGGGAAGCCCCTGCTGAACGCCGCGCAGCAGATTGCGCAAGGCGAGGCTGGAAATTTTTCCCGGCTGGGCCAGCGGCTGACCATTGCCGTCGCGGGCGAAATGACCGTCCGGGCGGCTTTGCGAGAATTCCGGCAGAAAGGCCAGCGGGTTCACCAGGGCGGTATCGAATTTATAAGCGGCCTGCACGCGCGTCGGCCCGTCCTTGATGCGGTCGAAGGTCAGCTTGCGCTCGGTTGTTTCGAAATACAGCGACCAGTCAATCGCCCATTCCTGGGGATATTCACGGAAGCCGTTGAGCCCGGCGGTTTGTGAGGCGGCGAAGATCAGGCGGCGTCCGGCGAGGGCCGGGTTTTCCTTCTTTTCCTGCGCGCTCGGTTTCAGGCGGCTATTGATGCGATAGGCCGGGCGGATCATCGAATGGCCGAAGCGGTAGGCGGCACCCGCAAACTCCAGCGGCATTTCACCAGGGCGCAGGCCTTGCGTGAAGCTGCGGTTGGCCCGCCCGCTGCCCGCGAGATCCTGGGTGCCGAAATCGGGTAGCAGCATCTGCATCATTTTGGGGCCGACGATGCGGGGGAGGAAGTCGGTCAGCACGATCCACTGATAATGCCAGGCGACTTCCCGGGCGAGATCGGGGAAGGCTAGATGGGTGCGCTCCCGCGCCACCTGATTGTGAAAAGCCACAAAGGCCGAGTGCAATTGACTGACGATGACATTCTCGTCATTGCGCTTGTCGCCGATCACGGCGCGGCCATTGACGCGCGGCAGGTCCGTGCAGTTAGACGGCGCCCCCGCTTCGGTCAGCTTGCGCCCGGTCAGTAGCGTCCTTCCATCGGCGGCGAACAGGTAAGGTTGATCGGCGGGGCCGCGCCCGTACAGGCTATCGAGATCGAACCAGGCCGTGCGCAGGTTGGGATCGCGCGGGGTATTCACGTCGGCCCCAAAGGCGTTATTCGGGTTCAGCGTCAGATCATGGTCAATGAACTGACCAAGATAGGTGTAACCCGACGGGATACCGAAATTTTCTTCATCGTCTTGTTCATCCTCCGCAGTGGCGGTGATGAGCAGATGGCCTTCCTTATTGCGGCGCGCAGTACCGTCAGCATTTTCCAAAACCTCCGGTTGGGCGGTCATGCCGCTTAGGTCTTTGCCGTCGCCTTCGGCAAGGCGCAGCAGGTCTTCGGTGCTGAAAACTGCCGGGCTAAGCGTGGGGAACAGGCGTTGGAAGCCGGTCGGGGTGGCATTGCCCATTGCGGCCCGAGCAACGTTCGGCACTAGATGGGCGGCGGTCAACGCCGTACCCGTGAACAGGGCGGATTTCAGAAAGCGGCGGCGGTCCATACTCGTCTCCATCGTGGGATCATCGAATGGGGAGACGGTAACTTTGGTTAATGGAGCCAGTTTGCAGAGAGTTTGGAGAGATTGTGGAGAGGCCGAAAGCGCGCCTTCTTAAAGCTTGAAGTGCGCGGGCAAGACAGTGCCCTCCGGCACCTCAACCCCCGGCGGCAAGCGCAGAAACACCCCCTCCGGCGGTACGAAATCCAGCGGAATCGGCGTGTTCTTCGACATACGCCAGTTTTCCGGCAGGTGCACGGGCTCCAAGAACGGCGCGACCGAGATCAACCGTTTGGCCGAAGCCGCCACATCGTTGCGGGCGAGCGGCTCTTGAAACAGGGCGTCGTTGGCAAAAAAGCCCAAGTGCAGCCCGCGCCCGATGGGCCGGTCTTCGCGAATGCCATAGAGTAGAAAATGGTCCCAGGCCGAAAGCTGCCCGCCTTCAACGGCGGCTTTCACATCCGGGTTCAGGCGCAGATATTCCTGCGCATTGAAGAACGGCTGCGGCCCCATCACGTGATACTGATGGTAGACATCTGCGACGCTGCCGTCGTTCAGAATATTGCCCTGGCTCATTAGAACGGCGCGGTTACAGACCTTGCGGATGAGGTCTTCCGAGTGGGAGGCCAGCACGAGAATACTGGATTTGCCGACAAAGCTTTCCAGCCTCTCGGTGGCGCGCTCGATGAAATGGGAATCGCCGACGCTGACCCATTCA
>NZ_LAJY01000227.1 GCF_000963705.1 Elstera litoralis
CTTGAGACCATAGTTCTGCGGCACGCGCGCGTTTCTCGACCGGAAACTGGTCAAAATAGTTGGGAGGTGGAATTCTTATTCCGTCGTTCAATTTTTGCATCATCTGAGACTCAGACATAATGAAACTAATCGACTTTAAGGCATAAGCCACACGCTGCGGCCGGTCTGCTTGTCCGATCCCAGATGAAGACTCCGAGGCTATTGATGCCAACACGGACGGAGGTGTCTTGGTCTGGGGCGTCGCGCAACCACCCAGAAGCCCAAATGCCAAAAAAACTACAACGGCCCGTTTCATCACGTTTCCCCGATCACCAGAGCAACCGTTTCGATATTCACGCGGCATATCTTTATGCCCTCTGCTTCAAAATGGCGGGATTAGCCGCAATCCGTTCTTTCACCTGCGGCCCAACGATCTCAGCCATACGCCGAACCGCCGAAACCTCGGCCACAGTGAGGGCGACCATTGCCTTCGTCAGCCGGTCGGTGCTGTAGCGCATCTGCGTCAAAGATTGACGCGGCTTCCCGCGCACCTCTTCCACCGCAGCGGGGTCGAGCAGCGTCACTAAATCCTCCCGACTTAACTCCGCTGCTAAGGCTTTCGCAGCCTCCACCTTCAACGGAGTCGGCCACAGGTCTCTAAACACACCCAAGACTACCGTAATGAAGGGCTCCAACGCATCCGACGAGGTTTCCCGCTTTAGCTGAGCGATATAGGCTTGCTCGGACGTGACGATCTTGATCGCCGTGGACGTTGCGTAGGGCAGCACCAACCGATGCGACTCGATAAGCACTTCTGCAAGCTGCTCCTGCGTCGCATCGGCCTTTACCGTCGATTGACTGGTAGCGCAGGCTGCCAGTACGACCGCAAGGATGAGCGGCAGGAATAGCCGACGTGCGTCGATCGAAACCGTCCCCCCGCCCCTCACGTCGGTTGCCCCTGAAGCTGCTGTGCAATCTTCGCCAAGAAATCATCCACCAGCCGATTGTTCAGCGCCTCGCCCTGCGCCTGCGAGAGCCGTTGCGCGGTTGGTGCAGTTTCGGCCATGCGCTTTCGCAGCGCCGGGAAACCAAGGGCAATAAGCTCGGCCTGATCCTGCTGCGACAAGGGCTCCTCGTACCACGCGCGCTTCACCGCCGGGCTTTTGGCGCAAAGCGCCAACTGCTTCAGTTCCGCCGTGGTCAGCGTATCGGCATAACCCGTTGCATAGCCTTCCTTGATTTCCGGCAGATGCTTCAACTGCTCCGGTAACAGATATTGCTCGGCAAGCGCGGCGAACTCTTGAAGACCTATTTTCGACTCGCGCGGTAGGGCCGTACGCACCGCGTCCTTGAACCCGCGTGCAATATCCCGCCGAATTTCGTCATCGCTCTTCATCGCCTCGATAAAGGTCAGCGCATAGGCCATGCGCTGCGGTCGCCCCGCCGGGTCGTTCACCAGCGGCACTGCCGCCACCGGGGGCGACTGCCGCGCGGGCGCGCAGGCGGCCAGCGCCAATAGGATCGCCATGCAAAGAGCGCCGCGCATCCCCCGCCTCACTTCGTCGCCAGGAAAGCCGCTGCGCCCAACATCGCGCCGCCGGAGACTTTGTTGAAAATGGTCGTCTTGCCGCGTTTCGCCAATTCCCGGCTGAGGAACACTGCGCCGAGGCCATAACCCAGCATCACCGCGAGTTCGATAGAGAAGGCAATCGAGCCCAGCACGGCGATTTGCAAGGCCACCGGCACGGCGGGGTCGAGAAACGGCGGGAACAGCGCGCCCCAGAATAGAATGGCTTTCGGGTTCGAGAGCGAGGTTGCAAACCCCTTAGCAAACAGCGCCGCGAGGCTCGCGCGCTTTTCCGCAACCCTCGCCTCCGCCACCATCGGCGGCGCGCGCCAGGCTTGGAGGGCGAGGAAGACGAGATAGCCGACGCCCGCCCACCGCACGATTTCGAACAAAGTCGGCGAGGCCATCAGGATCGCCCCCGCGCCTAAGGCCGAGATCAGCATGAAGCCCGCAAGGCAGAGGATTGAGCCCGCAATCGTCCAAACCGCACCGCGCGCGCCGTTAGTAATGCCTTGCGCCATCGTCATCATAGCGTTCGGGCCGGGCATGATCGAAATAACGGCGCAGAGACCGGCAAAGGTCAGGATGATGTTCAGGTCCATCCCGATTACTCCGCCGCTGCCGCGAGGCCGCTCACTTTGGATTGCACATAGCGGTGAATGCTTTCCGCCGCGTCGCGCCCGTCGCGGATCGCCCAGACCACGAGGCTTGCGCCGCGCACGATATCGCCCGCTGCGAACACGCCCTCCATATTGGTCATCATCGTCTTGTGATCGACGCGCAGGGTGCCCCAGCGGGTAACGGCCAGTTCCGGCGCACCGAACATCGCCGGCACGTCCTCGGGATCGAACCCTAGCGCTTTGATGACCAGATCGGCTTCCAGAATGAATTCCGAGCCCTCAAGCTTGGTCGGCACCTGACGGCCCGTGGCGTCCGGCAAACCCAGGTGCATTTCGCTGGCTTTGACCGAGCGCACATGCCCCGCGCCGTGAAAACTTTCCGGCGCTGTGAGCCAGACGAAATCGACGCCCTCTTCCTCGGCATTCTGCACTTCGCGCTGGCTGCCGGGCATATTCACCCGATTGCGCCGATAGAGCAGCTTGACCGAAGCCGCGCCCTGGCGAACGGCGGTGCGCACGCAATCCATCGCCGTATCGCCACCGCCAATGACGACGACTTTCTTATCCTTGGCGTTCAGCACGCCCGAGTCGAACTCCGGCACGGGATCACCCAGGCCGATGCGGTTCGAGGCGATGAGATAGTTCAGCGCGGGCACGATCCCCGGCAGCGTATCGCCCGGCGCTTCCAACTCGCGCGGTTTGTAAACGCCGGTCGCAACCAACAGCGCATCGTGCTTTTCGCGCAACTCCGACAGCATGGCATCGCGGCCCACTTCGAAATTGCTGTGCATCTGAATGCCGCCTTCGGCCAGCAGCGCCGTGCGCCGTTCGACTACGTCTTTTTCCAGCTTAAAGCCGGGAATGCCGTAAATCAGCAACCCGCCCATGCGGTCGTAGCGATCGTAGATATGGACCTGATAGCCTTTGCGGCGCAGCGCATCCGCCGCCGCCAACCCCGCCGGGCCACCGCCGATAATGCCAACCGACTGCGCCCGTTCCGAGCGCACCACGGGGGCCGTCACCCAGCCCTGCTCCCACGCCGAATCGGTAATGTATTTTTCGACCGCGCCGATGGAGACGGACTCAAAACCCTTCTCGATCACGCAGTTGCCCTCGCACAGCCGGTCTTGCGGGCAGATGCGACCACAGACTTCCGGAAAGGTATTGGTGGCTTGGCTGATCTCATAGGCTTCCTGAAGCCGGCCTTCGGCGGTCAGTTTCAGCCAATCGGGAATATTATTGTGCAGCGGGCAATGGACCTGACAGAAGGGCACCCCGCACTGCGAGCAGCGCGAGGATTGTTCGACGGCTTCCGTGGCGCTATAGCGGCCATAGATTTCATCGAAATCCTCCTTGCGCCCCTCGGCCGCGCGCTTATCGGGCATCGCCTTGGCAAGCTTGATGAAGCGCTGCATCACCGCCGTGGCCGCCGCTTGCGCCTGTTGCTGCACCGGAGTTGCCTTTTGTTGGTTCGCCTTGGACGCCATTGCGCCGATCCTTCCCTTCCCAGTCACTCTTACCCGCGTGGGGAAGCACAGAGTTACCGAGCGAAAAGGCGGTTTTCCAGGAAAAAACGACCATATAGGACCGATAATGGACTAATTTCTGCTATGATTGCGAGTTAGTCTCATTTCATATCGCCAAACTCGGTAAAATTTAGGTCGCTTATACTGACCAATCATGCGTTTCGGCGGTTTCCAATCTTTTCGCCCTAAAACTAGTAACAAAGGTAATAAATTTTTGCGGGT
>NZ_LAJY01000228.1 GCF_000963705.1 Elstera litoralis
GCGGGTCGCAGTCAACCAACAGCACATTCTTGTTCTTTCTGGCGATCATCCAGCCCAAGTTGAAGGCCGTAGTCGTCTTGCTAACGCCCCCTTTATGATTGAATAAGCTAATTACCGTCGCCACCATTTGACTCCTCAGCTAAAATCGCGAAATTGTAGCTTCGGCGCGTTGGCTTGCAACCGCAACCCTTTTACTTGAAAAATGCTCTCCCGTGATCGCCCCCAAAAGGTTCCCGCCCATGAAGCTGACGGATCAGACGACGACCCTCGGGCATCTCTCGGCGCACGCGCCGGAGATGCTGCGCGATTTGGCGGAGACGCAGCGCCCCATGATTATTCTGGAAGGCGGCATGCCGCGCGCGGTACTTCAGGATATCGCAAGCTATGAGGCCACCCAGGAAACCTTAGCGCTGTTGAAAGTGCTGGCGATAACCACCCAGGCGGTAAACGATGGAAAGCTATCGCCCGCCGCTGACGCCTTCGCCCGGCTTCGGGATCGGCTGCCGCGCCCGGAATGACCGCCTATCAAGTTCTAATGGCCGATGCGGCGCTTGACGATCTTGAGGATATTTTCCGCTATCTCTACGGCGCAGGCTATCCCGACCAAGCCGCGTCCATCGTCGATGGTCGGCGCGATATGATGGATTTTCTGGAACGCCGTCTCCTCAGGTAGCCCCCACCCCATCAAACCGCGCCCGCGCGTCCTGAATGCGGGCGTGGCTGGCTTCGGCCCAGCCTATGAGGGCGGCCAGCGGTGCGAGCATCGATTGCCCCAGGGGGGCGAGGCGGTATTCCACGCTCGGCGGTTTGGTGGGGAAGACGTGTCGGGTTATCAGCCCGTCGCGCTCTAAATCGCGCAGGGTTTGCGTCAGCATGCGTTTGGAAATATCGGGCACGGCGCGTTGAAGGTCGCTGAAGCGGTGCGGGGCGTCGGCGAGCACGATCATCAAGAGGGTCGTCCATTTGCCGCTAATCTGGTCCAACACGTCGCGCACCGGGCAGTTGGCGGCGTTGAAGTCCTGATTTTGCCAGAAACAGAGGCGGGTTTTCAGGTTGGCGCTATCGGGCATAGATGGTTCCTTCGCTGTTCCCTAGGCACCGAAAACTGCCGCCTTCCGCGCTGGGGATATGGTCTCTATTCTAGGCTTACTCACGAAACGAGACCAGAGGAAACCACCTATGACCTCCCCCGCCCCGCGCCTGCTCGTCACAGCCGCCAGCGGCCAATTGGGTCGCCTTGTCGTTGCCCGGCTGCTGAAAAATGTTCCGGCAGCGCAGATCGCCGTTGCCGTTCGGTCTGAAAAAGCCGCCGCCGAATTTTCAGCCCTCGGTGTGACCGCCCATATCGCCGATTACACCCAGCCCGCCACGCTGGAGGCCGCCTTTGCTGGGGTGGACCGGCTGCTGCTGATTTCCTCCAGCGAAATCGGTCAGCGCTTCGCTCAGCATAAGAACGCCATCGACGCCGCCAAAAAGGCGGGGGTGAAGCTGATTGCCTATACCAGCGTGCTCCACGCCGACCGCTCGCCGCTGGGCCTTGCCGAAGAGCATCGGCAGACCGAAGCCGCGCTGGCCGCCGCGGGCGTGCCCTTCGCGGTGCTGCGCAACGGTTGGTATACGGAAAACTACTTGGCGTCGCTGCCGTCGATTCTCGCCCACGGCGCGCATTTCGGTTGCGCGGGCGAGGGGAAGATTGCCTCCGCCCCCCGCGCCGATTATGCCGATGCCGCCGCTGCGGTGCTGGCTTCCGCCGAGGATCACGCGGGCCACGTCTATGAATTGGCCGGGGATAGCGCCTATACGCTGGCGGACTTCGCCGCCGAAATCGCCCGCCTCACGGGTAAGCCGATCACTTACCAGAACTTGCCGGAAGCGGATTTCAAAGGGGCGCTGCTCGGAGCCGGGCTGCCGGAGCCGATTGCCGAACTCCTGGCAAACTCCGATACGGGCGCATCGAACGGCGCGCTTTACGATGACAGCCACACCCTCAGTCGCTTGATCGGTCGTCCCACGGAGCCGCTCGCCGTCACGTTGGCAGCAGCGCTCAAAGGCTAACGCCGCGCGCGGCTTGTGACGGGACAGGAAACCGTCTACCGAGAAGGGGTTCTTCCCGTTTGCGAGCCGCCGATGCCCTCTGCCCCCTTTGTCGACCCCCTCCTCATCCGTCTTGCGGTTGCCCTTGCCATCGGCCTGCTCGTCGGGCTCGAACGCGGTTGGCAAGCGCGGACCGGCGAGGAGGGGGCACGGGTCGCCGGCGTGCGGACCTATGCGATTACGGGCCTGCTCGGCGGGGTCTGCGGCGGTTTAGTGCCACTCACCAGCCCCAGCGTCTTAGGCTTCGGGATGCTGGGGTTCACGCTGGTCTTCGGCGCGTTTCACTGGCGGATGGCGCAGGAAACCCGCAATTACAGCGCGACCGGCGTCGTGGCCGGGGTGCTGACTTTCGCGCTCGGGGCTTATGCCGCGCTCGGCGTGATTCAGGTGGCGATTGCCGGGGCAGTCGCGCTCACTATTCTGCTGGCGCTGAAGCAGCCGCTGCATTCCTGGGTGCGAAAGCTAACGTGGGAGGAAGTTCGGGCGGGCCTCGTGCTGCTGGCCATGAGCTTCCTGTTTCTGCCGATCCTGCCCAATCACCCCATCGACCCCTGGGGAGCGATCAACCCCACCGAAATTTGGGTGCTGGCGATTATCATCGCCGCCCTATCGTTCGTCGGCTATGGCGCGGTGCGGCTTCTGGGGGAGCGCAGCGGGATTATTTTAGTGGCGCTCGCGGGCGGGCTGTCGTCGTCGACGGCGGTGACGGTCACGCTGGCCCGCCTCTCCAAGGGCAAGGACACGGGCGCGCCGGTTCTGGCGGGCGGGATTCTGCTGGCCGCGACGGTTATGCTGGCGCGCGTCTTCCTCGTTGCCGCCGCCCTCAACCGCGATCTGCTGATACCGCTCGCCGTGCCGTTTGGCGCGGCGGCGCTGGTGTTTCTGGGAGCTGCCGGGTTTTTGTTGCTACGGCCCCGCCCGGCTGGCCCCGGAACGGCGCTCACCCTGACCAACCCTTTGGAACTCGGCGTTTCCTTGAAGCTCGCCGGGTTCATTGCCATAACGATGCTGCTGGCGAAACTCATCGTCGGCCAATTCGGCGATGCCGGACTGTATCTGCTCGCCGCCACCTCCGGCCTTGCCGATGTGGATGCGCTCACCCTCTCCCTCGCCCGGATGAGCGAAACCAGCCTTGCCGTCCACACCGCCGCCATCGGGATTGCGATTGCGGTCACGACGAACACGATCTCCAAGGCCGTCATGGCGGCGATTCTGGGGGCACCCCGGTTGGCGGGGATCGTCGGCAGCGTCAGCCTCGGCGCGCTTGCCGCCGGGGCGTTAGCGCACGCGCATTTCTAAGAGACTGTTTGGAAATTCGGCGGCTGAGAGCCTGCGAGGGATTTTTGTGACCTGATAGGAGCCGACCGCAGCAGATATCGAGAATATCTGCAAGGGTGGCGACGCAGCAGGGCACGAAAATCCCTCGCAGGATCGACCCGTCCGACATTTTCAAACGGTCTCTAAGCCCGATCCGCCACCTGGAAGCCCTGCCAAAACGGGTCGCGGTCATCGACGTAAATCGTATTGAGCCCGGTCACCCGCGCCCAACCGCCAATCGACGGAATGATCGCCGGACGCCCCGCCACCTCGGTTTCCGCGACGACACGCCCGGTGAAGGTGGAACCGATAATGCTCTCGTGGATGAAATCTTCGCCGACGCCTAAACGCCCGGTGGCGTGCAATTGCGCCATGCGGGCGGAGGTTCCAGTACCGCAGGGCGAACGGTCGATGGCCTTATCGCCGTAGAAAACCGCATTGCGCGCCGTGCCGGTCGGGGTTTTCGCTTTGCCGGTCCAGAGGACGTGGGTGAGCTTGTTCAGCGCCGGATTGGTGGGATGAACGATCTGATGCGTCGCGTTGAACGCCGCCCGTAATTTCGGGCTCAGCGCCAGAATTTCCGACGGTTGCAGATCGTCCAGATCGGCGTAACCCGGTTGCGGCTCGACGATGGCATAGAAATTCCCGCCGAAAGCGACATCGACCGTGATCGGCCCGAAGCCCGGCAGATCGACGGCATAGCCGCGCCCGAGCAGGAAGGAGGGCACGTTGGTCAGCGTCACGCTTGAAACGAACGGCCCCTCCATTACATAACGCGCTTCCACAACGCCCGCAGGCGTGTCGAGCTTCAACAGCCCCGGTTCGCGCGGCGTAATCAACCCGTGTTCGATAATCGTCGTCACCGTGCCGATGGTGCCGTGGCCGCACATGGGCAGGCAGCCGGAGGTTTCGATGAACAGAATCGCAACGTCGCAGTCGGGGCGCGTCGGCGGGTAGAGAATGGAGCCCGACATCATATCGTGCCCGCGCGGCTCGAACATGAGACTGAGGCGAATCCAATCGAACTCCGCCAGAAAATGCTGGCGACGGGCAAACATGGTGTCGCCCTTCAGCGCCGGGATCGAGCCGCCCGTCACCACGCGCACCGGATTGCCGCAGGTGTGACCGTCGATACAGAAAAAGGTAGAGCGGGCCATACGTCAGAACCTCTGGGCAGAGAAGGGGGCAGGACTAAGCGGAGTTGGTAAACCCATGACCTGCGCCGTAACAATATCGGCGGTGATCGCAGCTTGCGTCAAACCATAATGGCCGTGGCCGAAAGCGTGCAGCACGCGCGGCGAGCGGCGCGACGGACCGATCACCGGGAGCGAATCGGGGATCGAGGGGCGAAAGCCCATCCAGCGCGTGCCGCCCTCGAAGCGCCCTTCCGGCAGAAAGCGGCGGGCGCGGGCGATCAGTGCATCGACGCGGGCATAATTGGGGGCGGCCTTCAGCCCAGCGAACTCCACCGCGCCGCCGACCCGGTCGCCCGTATCGAGCGGGGAGATGACGAAACCGTGGCCTTCGAACAGCACCGGGCGCGTCAGGCCCAAGCTGCCGGATGGAAGGGTTACATTATAGCCGCGCTCGGTATCCAGCGGCACGGCATCGCGACCTGCGCCGCGAGCCGCTTCGACCAGGCGCCCGCAGCGAGAATAACCCGATCCGCCGGAAGAATTTCGCCCGTGTTCAGGGTCACAGCCGACCAATCGGCCCCGGCGGAGAGAAGATCGGCCCCGGCTTGAACCAAGCGCGCCCCGCGCGCCAGGGCAGCGTCCCCAATCGCCCGCGTTAAATCGGCGGGATCGGATACATGCGCGCCGGTCGGATACCAGAGCCCACCCGCAACGCTCCCGCTGGCCAGGGCCGGTTCCAACTCGATGACGCCCGCCCGGTCCAGCACCTGCGCCGGAATCGCGTGCCGGTGCTGAAGCTGCGCGAGGGCCGCCATTGCCGAGGTGACGGACGGATCGTCCCAGACGGTCAAAAATCCGCGCGGGCGCAGATGATGGGATAGGCCGAGGCGGGCGAGCCGGGTTTCCCAAGCCCGCAGCGCCTGCCCGTTCAACGCTGCCAGGGCGGTGGTTCCGGCGGCAAGCGTCTGCGGACGGCTCGCCCACAAAAAACGCAGCAGCCAGGGCGCGAGTTTCGGCAGATAGTAGGGGCGGATGGCGAGCGGCCCCAGCGGGTCCATTAACCAACGCGGCAGATTGCGCCAAGCTTTCGGCGAGGCCAGCGGCAGAATATCGACATGGGCGATCCACCCGGCATTGCCTTGGGAGGCTCCGGCGGCGATCCCGCCCGGATCGACGAGCGTTACCGTGCAGCCCGCATCCAGCAGCGCATGGGCCGTGGTGACGCCGATAATCCCGGCTCCAATGATAACAACCCGCATCTGTGCCCCGATCCCCCAGTTTGTTAAGGGAGCTTCCCCCCGAACCCCAGGGAAAGGCCCAGAAAGAAGCCCCCTTACACGAAAGGCGGACCCGGCGAACCGGCCCCGCCCCCTCGCGTTGTCTTAAAACGTTCGGCAGGCCCACATCCGGCAGTGCCGGGCGGTTGGCGAGCGCGGTCGCCATCATGCTTCCACCTCGGCGCGTTCAGCGGCATCCAAGGCTAGGCGCGGCGGACGGGTAAGATCGGTGCCCCGGCCCACGATGAATTCGCACAGTTTGATGCATTGGACGAGGTCCGAGCGCGCATCCAAGTGCAGCAACGGCATGAACCAATCGTAAATCGGCATTGCCTCGGCTAAGCGATTGTCGCGAACGAGGCGGAACAGGGTTTCCCCTTCGCGCGGGAAAAAACGTTGGACATGCCCGACACCCAGCCGACCGCGCCCAGCGCCACGCATTCCAGCACCACATCGTCGAGCCCGCAGAAGGGAATGAAGCGGTCGCCGGTCATATTGCGCACATCGACCAGACGGCGCGTATCGCCGGAGGATTCCTTGAACGCCACGATGGTTTCAACGTCCGAGAGCGTCGCCAGCATCGCCGGGGTCACGTCGGTCCGGTAGGAGGGCGGGTTGTTGTAGATCATGATCGGAAGGTCCGACGCCGCCGCCACAGTGCGGAAATGCGCCAAGGTTTCGCGCGGTTTGGCCGGATAGACCATCGGCGGCATAACCATTAGCCCATTCGCGCCCTTGGCCTGCGCCAGCTTCGCCGTTTCCGCCGCAAAGACGGGCGTATATTCGGCCACACCGACAATCACCGGCACGCGGCCCTTGGCAGTGCTGGCGGCCAGCGCGATCAACTCGCCCTTCTCGTCGCGCGTCAGCGAGCAATTCTCCCCCACCGTCCCACACATAACGAGGCCGGAAACGCCATCGCGGATCAGCGCTTCGATCACCCGGCCCGTCGCGTCGAGATCCAGCGTGAAATCGGCATGAAACTGCGTCGTGACGGCGGGGAACATGCCGCGCCAGGTTTTACGGGGATCAGACATCGCGAGAAGCCTCCGGGCAGATTTGGTTTATGTCGACACCTTGTATCCAAGAATCCCTTTCGTCAAGTCCTGTCGACAAACTGCATCGATTTCCGGTAGGATAGGTTGGAACGTTACGAAAGAGGTTGGGACATGCGGCGTAAATTGGAGGGTGAGCAGGCCGAAACGCCCTCACCCCGGCCCCCCGCGCCGCGCGGCACCGCCTCGCCGGTGATCTATGACGCGCTGAAGCAGGATATTCTCAACCTCACCCTGTCCCCCGGCGACCCCTTGGACGAAACCGGCCTGTCTGAGCGCTTCGGCACGTCGCGCACGCCGGTCCGCGAAGCGCTGGTGCGGCTGGTGGCGGAAGGGCTGGCCTCAACCCTGCCGAACCGCAATACCATCGTCTCAGTGCTCGATTTCTCCAGCCTGCCGCCTTATTTGGATGCGCTGACGCTGCTCTATCGCGTCTCCACCCGGCTTGCCGCCGAACGGCGCACCGTGGCCGATCTCGATGCGATCAGCGCGGCGCAGGCCCGTTTTGCCGAAGCGGTGGCGCGCGAAGACGCGCTGGCGATGCTGCACACCAACCGCGATTTCCATCTGGCCATCGCCGCCGCCGGGCAGAACCCCTATTACACCGAGTTTTTCGCCCGCCTGCTGAACGAGGGCATGCGCCTGCTCCGCCTCTATTACCGCCGCTTCGACGACCGCTTGCCGCCGCGCTATGTGGACGAGCACGAGGGGTTGATCGAGGCGATTGCGATGCAAAACCCTGATCTCGCCGAAGTTTTAGGCGGGGAGCACGCGGTTCAGATCGTCACCCAGTTGCAAAGCCTAATGGTGCCGAGCCTCGGCGGTCACATCAGCCTGTCGGCACGCGCCTAAGCCTGCGGCGCTTTGGTCGCAGGCGGTCCAACAGTCTCCTGACGATTTTAGCCGAGCCAATTCGCGCAAAATCAGGCACTCTCCTCAAGATCGTATTACAGTGCACATCCAGGGGAGACGTCTGAAGGGAGACACCCGGCTGGGAGCCATTGCTGGGGGAGGAAACATGCCGGACCGTTCTAGAAACGGACTTATATCGGGACAGGAGCTTTACGCAGCCCTTCTCCCCGATTTTGGTGATCGTGTTTTTTCCGCGCTCCCCCCGAGCCTGCTGCGTCAGATCGAGCCCAATTTGATCGACGACCCTGGTCTACGCCAACACAGCACGAATGTCGGCGTCCTTTCCTCTTTCCTTGGCCATTGCGCGGGCACGCAGGATAGCGGCTGGCTGGACCGCTTGGCCGAGGCGGCCATTCTGCACGATATCGGTAAAACCCGGCTGGACCCCATAGTTCTGAGAAAAGGGCGCGACGTGACCCGCGCCGACATGGACCATATCCGCAGTCATGGAATCTTGGGCGCTGAGTTGCTCGAAACCTATGGCGGCGACCTTTATGCGCTGGCCGCCACGGTCGCCGGGCATCACCATGAGGCGCACGATGGCTCCGGCTATCCCCAGGGTTTAATCGGCGAGGCGATCCCGGAGGAGGCTCGGATTGTCGCCTTATGCGATGTTTACGACGCGCTACGCTCGCCCCGAACCTATAAACCCGCCTTTGGGCACGACCATGCAATGCGGATCATTCTGAATGGCGATACCCGCACCCGCCCGCAGCAGTTCGATCCGTATCTTTTGGGCCTGTTCAAGCGCCATAGCGACGATATCGGCGCGCTGTATCGGGCTGAATAGCCCGGCCCAGTGCAGCGCCGACTTGACAGCGCTTAATATTTCTATAATTCTCGATATATGGAAAACAGCGATAGTCTTTTGGCCTTATCGGCCCTCGCCCAGGAAACCCGCCTCGCCGCCTTTCGGCTCTTGGTTCGACACGAGCCGGAGGGGCTGCCCGCAGGCGAACTCGCGCGCTTGCTGGACGTGCCGCAAAATACCCTTTCGACCCACCTTGGTTTGCTGGCGCGCGCCGATCTCGTCACCGCCCACCGCGACGGACGCGTGATCCGCTACCGCGCGCACTTGGCCTGCGTTGAAAATCTGGTGCTGTTTCTGCTGAACGACTGCTGCCGGGGCGAACCCGCCCTATGCGGCTCGATTCTCTCGGCCCTGACGGACACTCCCTGCGCCCCCAAAACCTGTTAGGAGACCCTCATGTCCCGCGTTTTCAACGTCTTGTTTCTCTGCACCGGAAACACGGCCCGCTCGATCTTGGCCGAAAGCATCCTTCGACACGATGGCAGCGGGCGGTTTCAGGCTTTCTCTGCCGGAAGCCAGCCCAAGGGCACCGTTCACCCACTCGCTGTGAAACTCCTAACGGCGGAAGGTTTTCCGACCGAGGGTTTGCGCTCCAAAAGCTGGGATGAGTTCGCGGCACCGGGTGCCCCGCCGATCGATTTCATTTTCACCGTCTGCGATAATGCCGCCGGCGAAGTGTGCCCAATCTGGCCGGGCACCCCGATGACGGCCCATTGGGGCGTGGATGATCCGGCGGCGGTGACGGGAACCGAACTTGAGCGGGAAGCGGCGTTCGTAACGGCCTTCAAGCAGTTGCGGCGGCGCATTTCCGTCTTCACGGCCTTACCGCTCGCGTCGCTCGATCAACTCGCGCTGCAAAAACGGCTGAGTGCCATCGGGCAGGATAGCGACCGCTAGCCAACGCCGAGATAGCGCGTCAGCGGGGTCGCATCCGCCGCTAAATCCGCACTTGCGGCGCGATGGACGATGCGGCCTCGCTCCAGAATAATCGCTTGATCGGTGATGCGAAGGATCTTGCGGGCGTGCTGCTCCACGATAATTCCGGCAATACCGCCTGCCCGAAAAATGTCGCTCAGCGCCCGCAGAACCTCGTCAACAATCACCGGGGCGAGCCCTTCCATTGGCTCATCCAACAGCAGGAGTTGCGGGTTCAGCACTAAGGCCCGCCCGATGGCGAGCATCTGCTGCTCCCCGCCGGAAAGCGCCTCGCCCCCCCGGTGGCGGTCCTCGGCGAGGCGCGGGAACAGGGCGAATACCCGCTCCGGCGTCCACGGACCGGGGCGCGCCACCGCCGTTAGGTTTTCGAGCACGGTGAGCGAGCGGAAAATACCGCGCTCCTGCGGCACCCACCCTATTCCGGCGCGCGCCCGCCGTTCGGGCGGCCAGCGCGAGGCATCGGCATCACCGAAAAGAACCCTCCCTGCTTGCAGCCGCGTGAGCCCGAGAATGGTTTTCAGCAGGGTCGTCTTGCCGACGCCGTTGCGCCCGAGCACGGCCAGCGCCTGACCGGGGGCGAGGCTTAGAGAAATCTGCGATAGAATAGCGCTGTCGCCGTACCCCGCATCCACCGCGTCCAACCGCAAGAGCATGTTAGAGGGCCTGTTTTGGCCAAGAGGCGCGCAGCCAGCGCCGAGCCTGGGTAATCGCCCCCTCCAGCGTGAGCCCCTGCGCAAGCCCCGCCGCGATGCCACTCGCCAACGCGCAGCCAGTGCCGCGCCGGGAGCCGGGTAAGCGGGCGGCGCGAAACCAGCGCGCGCCATTTTCGGTCACGAGGCAGTCGGCCACAATCTCGCCGGGCAGATGGCCGCCTTTCAGCAGAATCGCCCGTGCCCCCGTTCGTCGCAAAGCCTCGGCCTGGGCGACTATCGCGCGCCGGTTCGGCGCGTCGGGAACCGACAGCAGAAACGCCGCTTCCGGTAAATTGGGCGTCACTAACGTCGCGCGCCCCCAGAGCGCGCCGAAACTGGCAAGGCTAGCGCAATCGCGGCGCAAGGCCCCGCCCGCCGTGGCCCTCAACACCGGATCAAGGATAATCGGCGCATCGGGGCATATTTCGGCCAGGAGATCTGCGATCTCAAGGCTCGGCAGCAAACCGATCTTCACCGCACCGATTGGCCCGAGGCTCACCGCCGCGTCGATCTGCGCCTGAAGAAGCTCCGGCGGCATCGCCTGCACTGCCGTCACCCCGCCCGCCCCTTGCGCAGTGACCGCAGTAACGACCAGCCGCGCCGGAACCCCCATATCGGCCAGCACGCGGATATCTTGCGCCAAGCCCGCACCGCCGCTGGAATCGGTGCCGCCGATCAGCAGAACCGTATTCATGCGGGCACCCCCCAGCGCCAAAACGGCGAGAGTGCAGTTCGGATCAGCCGTCAACAGCGGCTCCGCCGCCGCCAAAGCCCGCCGCCCCGAGGCGCAGGCGAGCACCAGCCGCG
>NZ_LAJY01000229.1 GCF_000963705.1 Elstera litoralis
GCGAGGAGGGACATCAAAAGTCGCCGCCACCGGTTCCAGTCGCCCGCGCGCTCGGCCCGGCTGAGACCGGCAAGCGCCTCCTGAACACTCGCCGGAAACCCCGCCCAGAGGGCCGTAACGCCAAGCGGGCCAAGCGCCTGTTCCAAGTGCAGCGCCACAATAGGGTCCAGCAGCGCAAGATCGGTTGCCGCCGCATCGCGGGTCAACCCCGCCGGATCGGCCCGCCCCGGCAGCAACCGCGCCATCGCCACACTGAGGCGCGGCCAATCGATCGGCTTCGGCAGAATCGCATCGACCCCGGCGGCAAGAAACTCGGCCCGGTTCTCGGGCAAAACATCCGCCGTCAGCGCAATCAGCGGAAGACGCCCCAGCGCACCCGGCAAAGCCCGAATCGCGCGCGCCGCCGCCACGCCATCCATCTCGGGCATTTGCATATCGAAAATCCCCATATCGAACGGCCCGTAATCGCGCACCGCCGCTACCGCATCCCGGCCATTTTCGACGGTCGTTACCGCATGGCCGTGGCGCGTTAACATCAAGCGCAGGAGCGTGCGCGTCACCTCATTATCCTCGGCGACCAGCAAGCGACACGCCCCCAGCGGTACGCTTTCGGAGGACGCCGCATCGACGGTAAGCGCCGCCGCCGTTCCCAAACGCATCGGCACCGAAACCCAGAAGGTCGAGCCCATGCCCAGCGCCGAGGCAACGCCAACCTCGCCCCCCATCGCCTCGGCCAGCCGCCGACAAATGGCGAGCCCCAGCCCCGTCCCGCCGTACTTGCGCGTCGTGGAGGCATCGGCCTGAACGAAAGGCTGAAACAAACGGTCCTGCTGATCGGCGGCAATGCCGATCCCCGTGTCTTCGATTTCAAAGCGCAGCGGCAAATCGCCCTCGGTGGCCCCATCGCCCAGCAAGGCGCGCACCGTTACTCGCCCCTGCTGCGTGAATTTGACCGCATTGCCGATCAAGTTCAGCAGAATCTGGCGCAGCCGCGTCGGGTCGCCGCGCACAACGCCCGGAACTTGCGGATCGAGCTCCGCGATCAGCAGCGTTTCGGCCTCCGCCGCGCGGGCGCGGAACAAGGCGACGACATCCTCGATCAACGCCAAAAGGTTGAAATCGATCTCCTCCAAAACCAAGCCCCCGGCTTCGATTTTGGAAAGGTCGAGAAGATCGTTCAGCAGGGTAAGCAGGCTTTGCGCTGACGAGCGTAGCGTGACGGCATAGCCGTATTGTTCGCCATCGAGCGCCGTGTCGAGCAACAGATCGACCATGCCGAGCACCCCGGTGAGCGGGGTGCGCAACTCGTGGCTCATCACGGCGAGAAACTGGCTTTTGGCGCGACTGGCCTCCTCGGCCTGCTCGCGGGAGACTTCCAGCGCCCGCCGGGAGGCCTCCAGAGCCTCTTCCGCAAGGGCACGCTGGGTCACGTCGATCAGCGTGACTTGCATCGCCTCGCGCCCGTCCCAGCGGATCGCACGGGCGAAGACATCGACCCAGATGCGCTGCCCGTCCTGACGCCGCGCCGGCAGGCGGTAGACGATCACCTCGGTTTCCCCGGCGACCATTCGCGCCCAGATGGTCAGAATCGCCTGTTCGGCCTCCTCGCCGAAAAACGCCGATCAACCCTGGGAACCCCATCACCGCTTCCGCCGAAGCAAACCCGAAAATCTGCACGAAGGCCTGATTGACGAACTGTGCCCGCCGCCCGGAAATAATCAAAATGCCCTGAAGCGAGCCTTCGATGAGCTGCCGGAAGCGCCCTTCGCTTTCCGCCAGCTTCTGCATCGCCAGCAGCCGGTCGGAAATATCTACCGACGCCCCGATGATGATGCGCTGACCGTCGATCTCGACCACGCGCTTGCGCAGCAGATACTGCCAGGGCGTATCGCTGAGATCCGGCACGGTCCAATCTTCGACCCGCACCTCTTCCCCCGCCAGCGCGCGCTGATCGCCGTCATGAAAGCGTTCGGCGACGGGGGGCGGGTAAAGATCGAAAACCGTTTGCCCCACCATTTCGCTCGGGGTTCGACCGATGAACTGAGCGGTATGGGCATTGGCGTAGAGAAAGCGCCCCTCGGTATCGCGCACGAAAACATTGACCGGCACGATCTCCAGAATCTCTTCGAACAACCGACGGGCTGAATCGGCTTTCGAGAAGGGCGTTGGATCGTTCGGCGGCGGCACAGGGATCGATCAGGCCGAGCCGGGCGACGGGCGCGGACGGTTGAAGGGGGGGATGATCCCCTGCACGGCCCGTTTCACCCCCTCGCGCAGGGGGGCGACCAGGGTTGGCAGGCGCATCGCATCGGCAATGCGCTTATCGAGAAAGGCCCAGGTGGCGGCGTGATCGTCCGAGGCATCGTCCAGCCAATAGAGCAGCGTTGCGAGATAGACGCCCGCCAGCAGGCCGCGCTTGGTGTAATAGTTGAAGTCGGTCGCCCGGTCGCCCGCCGCATACCAAAGCGCGCTCATACTGTTCGACAGCAGATGCGCGCCAAGCCGCGCGTGCCCCGGCAGCGCCAGCAGCCCCAACCCTCGCCGCACGGCCTCCTTATGGGAGACCGCGAGGTTGAGGCGCGTCCGCACCCCCAGCGTGATCTTCTCGCGGACCTTGAGGCCCACCGCCGCCGTAATCGCCGCTGCCGCGTCGGTATCGAGACACGCGTTCCAATAGGCGATGACATCGACCGAACCGCCGGGGAAAGCGCGCAGCAAATCAACCTCGGTTAGGCCGCAGGACCGCGCCGCGTGGGCGAGCCCCTTCGTCGTCCACCCTTCGAACGGCACCTCGTCCAGAATGGCGGGTAAAAGCTGCGCGCGCAGGTCGTCCAAACTTTGGGCGTTAGGGGTCATCGCGGGGTTCCTTCGGCTAGCAGGGCGGCGAGGTTCAGCCGATGATCGGCATACATCAGCGTACTCATATCGGGCATGCGCTGCGGATACAGCGTTCCATCCAAATGATCGCACTCATGCTGCACCACACGCGCATGGAAGCCCTCCACCGTTCGATCGACCGTCTCCCCCGCCGGGGTTACGCCCTGATAGCGGATCCGGCGGGGCCGCAAAAACGCGCCCAGTGAGGCCGGGCAGCGACAGGCAGCCTTCCCAATCTTCCTCGGTTTCGGTGCCAATGGGTGTGATAAGTGGATTGACCAGCACCATCGGCGCTTGCTCCACATCGTCCCGCACGCCCGTCAGCCGCCGCGCCGGGACCGAGAACAGCACGACGCGCAAACTGATGCCGATTTGGGGCGCGGCCAGCCCGATGCCGCCGACCTCCCACAGACTATGGGCCAGAATGCGCCCGAGCCGGGCAATCGCCGGATCGGTCGGATCGGGCACCGGATCGGCAGTCGCGCGCAGGGCCGGATGACCGGCGGTGACGATGGGCAGCGCCCCATCGGATTCAGGAATGGGCAATCGGGAAATCATGCCCTATTATTGCAGCCAGAGACGTTTCCGTAAACCTAACGCAAGCGGGGGGATTTTCAGCTTTGTGCGAATCTCTCTTTCCAAACCCGTTTACATATGGTACCCGGACGCCCTCTTATCCATCGGTTCCATCGATCAAGTTTAAAGGGGCGTGAGTTAAACCGTGCATGTGATCGTCCGCGACAATAATGTCGATCAAGCCCTGCGCGCGCTGAAGAAGAAAATGCAGCGTGAAGGGATTTTCCGTGAAATGAAGTTGCGTCGTAAATTTC
>NZ_LAJY01000023.1 GCF_000963705.1 Elstera litoralis
CGTGATTATCGCCGAAGACGATAGCTATGTGTCCTACCTCGAAGGCTGCACGGCCCCGCAGCGCGACGAAAATCAGCTTCATGCAGCGGTGGTTGAACTCGTGGCGATGGATCGGGCACAGATCAAATATTCGACCGTGCAGAATTGGTATCCGGGTGATGCCGACGGCAAGGGCGGGATTTACAATTTCGTCACTAAGCGCGGCGCGTGTCGCGGCATGAAGTCGAAGATTTCCTGGACGCAGGTCGAAACCGGCTCGGCGATTACCTGGAAATACCCGTCCTGCCTGCTGCAAGGCGACGAGTCGGTCGGCGAATTCTACTCGGTGGCGATTGCGAATAACCGCCAGCAGGCCGATACCGGCACGAAGATGATCCATATCGGCAAGAACACGCGCTCGACGATCATCTCGAAGGGTATTTCGGCGGGCCACGGCCAGAATACCTATCGCGGCGCAGTGAAGATTCTCCCGAAAGCCAAGAATGCGCGCAATTTCACCCAGTGCGACTCGCTGCTGATTGGCGATAAGTGCGGCGCGCATACGGTGCCCTATATCGATGTGCGCACGCCGACGGCGACGCTGGAGCATGAGGCGACCACCTCCAAAATCAGCGACGATCAACTCTTCTACTGCCAGCAGCGCGGCCTGTCGGCGGAAGATGCCCTGTCCTTGATCGTCAATGGCTTCGCTAAGGAAGTGCTGAAGGAACTACCGATGGAGTTTGCCGTCGAAGCGCAAAAACTCCTCGCCATCAGCCTCGAAGGCTCGGTCGGCTAACACAGAATAAAGACGTAAGCGGCAGCGGCGATCAACGCCGCGCCGGAGATTTCCAGAAGGGTTCTAACCATGTTGCAGATCGACGATCTTTGGGCAGAAGTTGAGGGCGATGAAGGCCCGCGCCAAATCTTGCGCGGCCTGTCGCTCACCATCAACGCGGGCGAAGTCCACGCCATTATGGGGCCGAACGGCTCGGGCAAAAGCACGCTCGCCAATGTGATCGCGGGCCGCGACGGCTATACCGTCACCAAGGGCAGCGTGCGCTATAAGGGGCAGGATCTGCTGGCCCAAGCGGCGGACGAACGGGCGCGGAACGGAATTTTCCTGGCTTTCCAATACCCGGTCGAAATCCCCGGCGTGAACAATATGTACTTCCTGCGCACGGCCCTGAACGCCAAGCGTCGCCATAACGGCTTGCCGGATCTGGACGCGGGCGCGTTCTTGAAGCTGGTACGCGCGCAGTTGAAGAAGCTCGATCTGAAGGATGATCTGCTGCAGCGCCCGGTCAATGTCGGCTTTTCGGGCGGCGAGAAGAAGCGCAACGAGATTTTCCACATGTCGATCCTGGAACCCGACCTCTGCGTGCTGGACGAGACCGATTCGGGCCTCGATATCGACGCGCTGAAGGCGGTGTCGGACGGGGTGAATGCCCTGCGCGCGCCCGATCGGGCCTTCGTGCTCATCACCCATTACCAGCGCCTACTGAGCCATATTAAGCCGGACGTCGTGCATGTGCTCTCCGGCGGGAAGATCGTCCGCACCGGCGACGCCAGCCTCGCGGCGGAGTTGGAGCGCGATGGTTATGCGTTTCTCGATAAGGACGCCGCGTAAATGAGTGCCGTCGCCGCCTATGTTGCGGCCTTCGCGCCGGTGGCGGGGGAGCCCGATTGGTGGCTCGCCCAACGCCGCGCCGCGCTCACCGCTTTCGAGCGCGCCGGTTTTCCCTCCGCGCGGGAAGAGTTTTGGCGTCTGACCGATCTCAAGCTGATCTCCACCCAAAGCTTTTTGCCGCCGCAAACGGTCGATGGCGTGAAAGCGGCGAAGCTCGTGGGCGAGGCGGCAAGCCTGGTGCCGGGGGCGTGGCGTTTCGTGCTGGTCGATGGCGGGTTCGCCCCGGCTTTGTCGGACTTGGAGGGGCTGCCGGAGGGTGTAACGCTGGTCGCAACCCACGCCCGGCCACGTGCTGTGGAACCGTTGACGGCGCTGCTGCCCGATGGCATCGCCGCGCTGGGGGTGGCTTTCGCCCGCGACGGCCTCGTGCTGCGCGTTCCCGCCGGGCTGGTGCTGGATAAGCCGATCCATCTGATTTCCGTGCAGACCGAAGCGGGGCGGGGCACGCATCTGCTCTCCCGTATCGATCTCGAAGGCGGCGCGCGGGCGGAGGTGATCGAAACTTATGTTGGCGGGGAGGGGGCGTTGTTGAACGGCGCAGCCCATATCAGCCTTGGCATGGGATCGCACCTTACCCACGGGCTGTTCGTGCGCTCGGAGGCGACGGCGCAGATTTTCCTGCGGGTTTCGGCCCATGTGGAGAAGGCGGCGCGTTATTCGGCGGTGCCGGTGCTGTTGGGGGCACAGCAAAGCCGCGTCGATCTCGCCATTGATCTTGCCGAAGATCACGCGGAAACCGACGTGCAGGGCCTCTATCTGGCCAGCGGCACCCAGCGTAGCCAATTGCTGACCGAAATCACCCACGATGGGTACGCGACGCGGACTAAGGAAGTTGTGAAGGGCGTGGCGGATAATCACGCCCACGGCATTTTCCAAGGTAAGATCGCCGTGACCGAACGCGGCCAGAAGACCGACGCGCAAATGCAAAGCCGCGTGCTGCTGCTCTCGGAAACCGCGCGGGCCGATACGAAGCCCGAGCTCGAAATCTATGCCGACGATGTGAAATGCAGCCACGGTGCGACCGTGGGTGATATCGACGATGCGGCGCTCTTCTACCTCATGGCGCGCGGGTTAACGCGCGACGAAGCCCGCCGCTTGTTGCTTCGCGCCTTCCTGGAAGAGGTTGCCGACCAAATTGAAGCGCCGAGCGTTCAGCAGGCCGTCCGCCGTCTTTTGGCAGAGGTTCTGGGGACGTCGGTGGACGAGGTGGCCGCATGAGCCTGATTTTGCACAATCGCCCGCACCCGAAGGCGGATTTCCCGATTTTCGACCCGCAGGGGCCGAACGCCGGGCTCGCCTATCTCGATAGTGGCGCGTCGGCGCAAAAACCCGCTTCGGTCATTGAGGCGGTCAGCCAATTCTATGCCACCGGCTACGCCAATATCCATCGCGGCGTCTATAAGCTGTCGGCCACTGCGACCGATGCTTACGAAGGCGTGCGGGTGCAGGTGGCGAAATTCCTCAATGCCGCCTCCGAGCAGGAGATTATCTTCGTGCGCGGGGCGACCGAGGGGCTGAACCTCATCGCCCATTCTTGGGGGCGGGCGCACCTGAAAGCGGGCGATGCGGTGCTGATTTCGGCAATGGAGCATCACGCCAATATCATTCCGTGGCAGATTCTGCGCGATCAGATCGGTATTGAGTTGCGCGTGGCCGCGCTGGCTGCGGATGGCGGGATTGATCGCGCTGATTTCACCGCGAAGCTGGCGGACGGCAAGGTTAAGCTTGCTTCCTTCACCCATATCGCCAATGCAACCGGAGCCGTGTTGCCTGTGGCGGAATTGGTCGCCGAAGCTAAGGCGGCGGGGGCGTTGGTCGCGATTGACGGCTGCCAAGCCATTCCCCATCGCCCGGTCGATGTGCAGGCGTTGGACTGCGATTTCTATGTGTTTTCCGCCCATAAGCTCTATGGGCCGACCGGAACTGGCATTCTGTACGGGCGCTTGTCGGTGCTGGAGGGGATGCCCCCCTACCAGACCGGCGGCGATATGGTCGCCACAGTCCGCTTCGACAAAACCGAGTTTCTGGAGCCGCCGCAGCGGTTCGAAGCCGGAACGCCCGATATCGCCGGGGTGATCGGCTTGGGGGCGGCCATCGATTACGTCCAGTCGCTCGGCTGGGCCTGGATCGAAGAGCATGAGAAAATCTTGCTGGCCTATGGCGAAAGCGTGCTGTCGAAAGTGCCGGGGCTGACGCTGCTGCCCGCCGGGCCGGAGCGTGCCGGAATTTTCTCCTTCACGGTCGACGGTGTCCATCCGCACGATCTTGGCACTATTCTCGACCATCACAATGTCGCCATTCGCGCCGGGAGCCACTGCGCGCAGCCGCTGCTGAACGAGTTTGGGCTAACGGCGACGGCGCGGGCATCCTTAGGGCTCTATAATGAGCCTGAGGATCTCGACCGGCTGGTCGAGGCGATCCGCGCGGCTCAGCGCATGTTCGCACCGAAACGCGCCTGAGGCCGGAATGGGCGAGGCGCTTTATTCCGACGCCATTGTAGCGCTCGCCGCGCGGAAACTGTCGCGCCTGCCGGAGCCGGACGTGTCGGCGGTTCGGAATAATCCCCTTTGCGGGGATCGGGTTACGCTCGATCTGACGGTTGCCGAGGGGATTGTGACGGCGGCGGGGGGCGACGCGCGCGGCTGTGCCTTATGTTGCGCCGGGCTCGCCGCCCTGTTGGACGATCTGCCGGGTCGGAAGCTTGCCGACCTTCCGGCGCAAATCGAAACCGCGCGCCGCCTCGTCGCAAGCGGGGTATCCGAGCCGGAAAGCGCGTTTGCTGCGATGCTCGACCGCCCGATCCCGCGCCCCCGGCAAAAATGCGTGCTGCTTCCCGTGGAAGCGCTGAAAGAGGCGCTTTCCTCCCTTTCGACGAACACTCAAGAGTACCGGGCATGAATAATCCGCCGACCGACTTCGATCTGCACGCACAAGACCCTTTACCGGCGGCCCCGACGGGCGATCTGGAAGATCAAGTGCTAGACGCGCTGCGCACGGTATTCGACCCGGAAATTCCGGTGAATATCGTCGATCTCGGGCTGATTTACGATCTGCGCGTGCTGGAAGACCGCCGCGTTTTCATCGATATGACACTGACCGCCCCGAACTGCCCCGTGGCCGAAGAAATCCCGATCCAAGTGGCCGATAAGGTCAAATCGGTGCCGGGCGTCGTCGATGCTACCGTCAGCCTCGTCTGGATGCCGCCGTGGACGCAAGACCGGATGAGCGAAGAAGCCCGGCTTCAATTGAATCTATTTTAGGGGGCTGAGCGAGAGCAGCTTGGTGAGGCGTTCCGTCGTCTCCAGCAGGCTATCGTCCATCAGGGTCGCATAAACTTCCGACCGGCTGGCGTCGACAGCGATCAGTTGGGCCGAGGCCACCATACAGGCCGAACGGCGCACTTCGCTTTGAAGGTCGCGGATGGCTTGCGTCAGATTCCGGATTTCGGACAGGATAACGTCGTTCACCGCGTCGGTCATGGTCAGCTACTTTCTGTGGCGGGCCGTTTAGGGGCTTTTGGAAGCCAAGGCACCTTTGCCGCCTAGTATGCGGTGCCGCGTGCGTTAAGACAAGCGCAGTGCCATGTTCATCAGCGTCAACCCAACGATCAGGGCGAGGCTACTGAGGGCGACGAATAGGATATTCCGGCTATAGAGTAGGCGCTGTTGCGGCACGGCGAACATCATCGTCGCTACGATTAGGGTGATACCCGAGGGCGAGACCAGCACGGCAAAGCCCCAGGCCGATTGGATCGCCTGCATCATCACCAGCGGCTCCATCGCGCCGGCCGCCTGGCCCAGCACACCGATCAAGACGGCCGCCGTAATCATCGGATGCAGGCCGATCACGCCGCCGCCGATCATGGCCGCGAAAATCGCCGTCAGCAGTAGCGGCACCGGCAAGCCGCCGATCAGCGGGGCGAGCAGGCCGATCAGCCAGGGCGAGCCTTCGATCAAGCGTCCGAGGGTTAGGGCGAGGGTAATCAGCAAGACCTCATCGGCCCCGCGCGCTAGCCCCTGCCAGATCGTGCGCGTAACGCCATAGGTTGCGCTGGGGGCTTGCCAGAGCAGGGCGAGCAGGGCCAGCGGTAAGGTCGCGACGACGACGGCATCAAGGTTGCCGATCGTTGTGGTCGCCACTAGCAGCACAGTGGCTCCAGCGGCGATCACACAATGGGGCAGGATCGGCAGAACGGCACGGACGCCCGGCAGCAGCGAGCCGCCACCCTCCATCCGCCAGGCCAGCAGGAAGATCACGGCGGCAAAGCCTAAGCCAACGAAGGTATGGCTCACGCTGGTACTGCCGGGGATGTACTGCGTGCCGAAAGCGACCGAGACCGCAAACGGCGACCAGAAGGCCGAAAAACAAATCCCGCGCAAAGAGATCAAGGCCATTTGCCGCCGTTCGTCCTCCGGCGCGTCTTTTGGCAGCAGCGGCGCGAGCAGGGCATGGGCGCCCGTCGTCAAAATTCCCCCGAGCCCCGTCGCCAATACCAGCGTTCCGGTATCGCGCCCCTGGGGCGGCAGGCGGGTGAAGGCTGCGCGGGCGCGGGCCATCGCGGGCAGTTCGCCAATGATGACGCGCAGAATTTGCAGCACGGGCAGATAGGCGGCGAAGGTCAAAGCATCGACCAATCCTGCCGTGATTCCGCTCAGCGGCGCGCCCGTCGCCAGCAGCCCGGCGCAGGCGAGGGTCAGCATACCCGCGATGGCGAAGGTCCGGCCCTTCACCAGCGGCACGGCGCTCGCCAGCAGCAGAATCGCCGCCCCCGCCGCAACCGATTGGGGCAGGACAAACCCAAGCGCGCGCGCCAGAGTAATGACAATAAAGCCCGCGAGCAGGCTGCGATGCAGCAGAATACAAAGGCTACGCCAGTCTCTCGGCTCCTGATCGATCACGCGTCCCATCCTTGTGCGGGGATTACTGAAACGCCCCATACCGAAACGTCCCGTAACGAAATTTTAAGTGCGAGCCGATTTCAACTCAGTATGATCCGCCCTGTCTTACAGAGCCTTGCAGGCTCTGCCGATGATTTCGGCTCGTGGTGTTTTTAACGCAAATGCGCCGTCGCAGATGGGTCCATCTGCTCGGGATTTGCTCTAAGGTTTGGAAATACGAATGTCCCTTGCTGCTCCGCTTCCCTTCATCGACCTTAAAGCACAGCGCCGCCGTCTTGGTCCGCAAATTGAGCAGGCCTTAGCGCGGGTTTTGGAGCATGGTGCCTTCATCCTGGGGCCGGAAGTGCGCGAGCTTGAAGCGCAACTCGCCGCCTACGCCGGGGTGAAGCACTGTATCTCCTGCGCTTCGGGCACTGATGCGCTAATGATGGTGCTGATGGCGAAGGGTATCGGGCCGGGCGATGCGGTGTTCTGCCCGTCCTTCACCTTCGCCGCGACCGCCGAAGTGGTGGCACTGTTGGGGGCGTCGCCGGTTTTCGTCGATGTGCGCGAGGAGGATTTCAATATCGATCCCGCCAGCCTGAAGGCGGCGATTCCGGTGGCGGAAGCGGCGGGGCTCACGCCGCGCGGGATTATCGCCGTCGATCTCTTCGGCCAGCCCGCCGATTACCGCGCGCTCCAATCGATTGCCGATGCGCACGGCCTGTGGATTTTGGCGGATGCCGCGCAAAGCTTCGGCGCGAGCTACGATAACCGCCGGGTCGGCGCGTTGGGCGATTTCGCCACCACCTCCTTCTTTCCGGCGAAGCCTTGGGCTGCTACGGCGACGGCGGCGCGATCTTCACCAACGACGATGATTTCCGCGACGTGCTGCACTCGATCCGCGTCCACGGTCAAGGCCGCGATAAGTATGAGAACGTCCGCCTTGGCATCACCGGGCGGCTCGATACGATGCAGGCGGCGGTGTTGCTGCAAAAAATGACGATTTTCGACGATGAAATCGCCGCCCGCAATGCCGTGGCGGAACGCTATGCCGCAGGGCTGCCGAAAACCTGGACCGTCCCGGCGCTTCTCGCCGGGCGTACCTCGGTCTGGGCGCAATATACCGTGCTGGTCGACAACCGCGACGCGGTGCAGCAGGCGCTGCAAGCCGAGGGGATCCCGACGATGATCTATTATATGCGCCCGCTGCACACGCAGCCGCCGTATCAGAACTACCCGCAGGTTCCGGGCGGCCTGCCGGTCACCGATCGCCTGTCGCAAAAAGTGCTCAGCCTGCCGATGCACCCTTATCTGGACGCGCCGACCCAGGATCGGATCCTTGCGGCGGTCAACCGCGCGGTGGCGGCATGAGCGTCCCGCCGCTGTTGGTCTCGATCCTCGGCGCGGGCGTGATGGGCGGTAACCACGCCCGAACGCTGGCCGCGCTGCCGGGGGCGAAACTGCACCGAATTTTCGATTCGCACGCCGACCGCGCCGCTGCTCTCGCCGCGCAAACAGGTGGGGAGCGACCGCCGCTCTCGATACCGCTCTCGCCGGGGCGGATGCCGTGGTGATCGCCGCGAGTTCCGCCGCCCATGCGGGGCTCGCCCAGGCGGTGATTGCAGCAGGCAAGCCGCTTCTCATCGAAAAACCCTTCGCCGTGACCCTGACCGAAGCCGAAGCCGTTATTTCCGCTGCCGAGCGCGCCGGGGTTCCGGTCGCAACGGGCCACGTCGAGCGTTTTAACCCGGCCTTCGTTGCGGCGCAGAAGCTGCTGCACGGGCGTCGCATCCTCGCCATCGACGGGCGGCGGCTGAACGTCGGCTCCAACCGGATTCTCGATACCGATGTGGTCATCGATCTGATGATCCATGATATCGACGCGGCGGTCGCCCTGATGGGCGGC
This sequence comes from Elstera litoralis, assembly GCF_000963705.1. GTDB lineage: Bacteria > Pseudomonadota > Alphaproteobacteria > Elsterales > Elsteraceae > Elstera > Elstera litoralis. The sequence goes on from NZ_LAJY01000023.1 coordinate 8,456, forward strand.
GTGCCCGAGGGGCTGATGGCGCAGGGTTTCGCGCTGGCCGAAGGCGTGGCCAAGCGCGATCATGTGCTGGCGGCCTGGACCCAACGCACGCCTACCCCCATTCGCGTTTCGATGCAGGGCAGCCGCATCGTTCCCGACCGGGTCCGCGAAACCCGCGTGCTGACGGAGGAGGGGATGGTCGTCATCGATTTTCTCAACCGCAGGGTACAGGCTAGCGAATGCCTGCTTCCCGATGGCCAAAGCGAGGGCCGCAGCCTTGTGCCCGTCGCCGTCCAACCGCAGGAATCGCTCGCCGCCGAACTCACGCAGTTCCTGGACGGGGTTCGGGCGGGCAGGCCGGAGGCGGTCGGCGTGACCGTGCAGGCGGCCTTGCCCGTGCTCAACCTTGTCTGGGCCATTCAAGATCAGCTTTACGGGGCCTAAATGACCGAAACCATTACCTATGCCGATTTCGAGCGCGTCGATATCCGCGTCGGCACCATTATCGAAGCTCTGCCGTTTCCCGAAGCGCGCAAGCCCGCCATTAAGCTGCGCGTGGATTTCGGCCCGGAGATCGGCGTGAAGAAATCCAGCGCGCAGATCACCGTGCATTATCAGCCGGAAACCCTGGTTGGGCGGCAGGTGGCGGCGGTGGTCAATTTCCCGCCGCGCCAGATCGGCAAATGGCTGTCCGAAGTCTTGGTGCTGGGCTTCCCCGATGCCAATGACGCTGTGGTTCTGGTCAGTCCGACGGTGCCGGTGCCCAACGGTGGCAAGCTGTTCTAAAGGCGCATAACGGGTCTGCGGCGTCCTTACGATGTTTTTTGTAAAAAGCTGTTGCCAGATTTTTGGAGCGGGGCTATAACGCGGCTCCCGACGACGAGGCGCCGGCGACTAAGTCGCTGAAACGCTGAGGAAATCGGGGTTGGAGCTGAGAAGTTCCGGGGTTCTTTTGACATTGTAGGTTAATGGGGAAGGGTTTTGGAGTCGGCGGCCTGTTTGGTTGCTGGTTCTGAACCTTCTAGAGATAGAGAGTTTAGGATTAGTAAGGTTGCTGTCGGTGGGGACATCGATAGCATCAACCTGAGAGTTTGATCCTG
>NZ_LAJY01000230.1 GCF_000963705.1 Elstera litoralis
TTGATGTTCTGGGACAGGTGGCTTATTCGCCAGCGAGTTGATATGGCGATCCTGCATATCGATCTTGCCGCCAACGATATCCAGCATTAGCGATTCAACGTCCTGGGAAATCGAGTAGCTGACCTGATCGATATAGGGTAGTTGGCGGCCCTGCTGATCGACCTGCCAGAAATAGGGATTGCGCACGGCCACAACGCGCGTCGCGCCGCCGATATAGGGTTCTTTGATGACCCACGGGTCCATAACCGGGCGTTCCGGGTTGCCCCAACGCGAGGCGATTTCAATATCGCCGCATTTGGCGCGGAACAGCGTCGGCCAGTCCGAAACCCCGGCGGCTTTCACAGCCTCATCCAGCTTCGGGTTATATTTCGGCAGGAACTGGCTGGCGTAATGTTTGGCGAACAGCGTCGTATGCTGGCCGAGCGGCGTGGCCAGATTTTCGAGGAACAGCGCATAGGGCACGGCAAAGGTGAATTTCACCGTGGTCTCATCGACCTTCTCGCAAACCACCGGCTTGCCGCCGATCATCAACTGCGACGGCGTCGCCTTATACAGATCAGTATTCTTCACGCAGTCTTCGATGGCGAAAACGATATCATCCGCCGTAAACGGCTTACCGTCCGACCATTTCAGGCCCTTGCGCAGGTAGAAAGTGAACTGGGTCGCGTCAGCGTTCACGTCCCACTTATGGGCGAGGTTCGGCACGACGCCGGTGAATTCGACGTTCCAGCGCACCAGATTCTGCGGGCCGATGACTCTCAGAATGCCGTTCTGGTCGGAGGAGCCGCGCAAACCGCGCCGCAGCGAGCCGCCATAGCGCCCGAGTTCCTTCACCGTCACCACGTCCGGGTTTTCCGGCAGGCGCTGGGCGAGCGGCGGCAGTTTGCCCTCGGCGACCAGCTTCGCCAGATCGGGCGATTCCTTGGCGGCAGCCGCCTGCGCAAAGCTCATGGACGGCATCAACGACAGGGCCGCCGCGCTGGCAGCGCCCTTCAATAGGCTACGGCGATCCAGGCTTAGCGCCGAGAAAGCATTGGTGTTGGAATCAGACTGGGTCATAAGTTTCCTCCCTTAAGGAATTTTTGGTTTGGACCATTGTGTCTGGGGAACGGGCGGATGGCACTGTCTGGGGGATCAGGACACTCCGATGTGAACGGACGCCGTGAGCGTCTGCCCCGCCGCGAGGGTGAGGAAGCCGGTATGCGCCAGCCCTTGCGCTGCGAGATTGACCGCATCGGCAACGTGGCTGACGGGCTCCAAACAGGCATAAGCCCCGCCCGCCGGGAGGTGCAGAACGAGATGATCGAGGGGCGCGCTGGCCGCAATGGTAATCGCGCCGCCCGCCGCCCGGCGCAGCACGGCAATCGCGTCCCAATCGGCAAAATAGCGCGTGCCCCCTGGGGACCGTGAACCTGGTTCACCGTCTCGACGCTTAAGGGCACCCGCTGGGTTGCCAGCCCGTCGCTATCGGCCCGCCACTCGGCTTTTGCGCTAAAATCAATCTCGTCGCCCGCCGTCGCCGCCAAAAACGGGTGCAGGCCGAGCCCGAGCGGCATCAGGCGATCACTCTCGTTCGTCACCGCAAGGTCGATGGTCAAACCCTGGGGCGCAATCTGTACGGTTTGGACGGCGGTAAAGGCCCAGGGCCACGCATCGGGCCGGTGGGTATAGCGCATCTGAGCGGAGGTCGGCGTGACCGCCTCCAAATGCCAGGGGCGCTGCTGGGCAAAGCCATGATGGGCATGGGGAAAACAATCGGGGTGCGGGCGCAGCGCAATCCGCTGCCCATCGAAGCTAAACTGCGCCTCCCGAATCCGGTTCGACCACGGAACCAGCGGGTAGCAGCCGCCTTTCGGCCAAAAATCGGGATCGAAGGGCGACGGCGTGAGCGGAACCAGAATATCGCGCGGCACCCGGCCCGGCGGCGCATAGCAAAGGCTGGCAATGCGCCCGCCCGCCTGCGGCCAAAGCTGCGCCGACAGAAACCCGGCTTCGATTCGGCAGAACTCCGCCGCACTCGCCGCGTTCGGCACGCCCGCTAAAGCCCCTTGGTAATTCGCCGCTGCCCGCATAGCCGTCTCCCCGAAGTGGCTTGCGCCACCGACGGGGTCTTTTGCCCCGCTTGCTTCATACGACTGTGTGGAGAGTTGCCAAAGTTGTCAATTGGCAAACGGTATTTGACTTACAATTTAGACCGTGCGGCGGGGCGCCAACGGCGGAAAAGCGGGTTTCCGGTGGGGGTCAACCCGATCTTCAAATGAATTTTCCTGAGTCTGTTTTTCGGCATTGCAGCGTGAGAAAATCGAGAAAATTCCCGAATAATGTTCATTCGAGCATAACAAAGCTGCAACACGGCACGTTTATTCTTTCATATGAAAGGAGCGCTCATGCCCGCGATCGACCCCCGCAGTCAGGCCATTCTCGAAAAAGTCCGCGCCGAAGGGTTTCAGCCCATCGAAGCGCTGGCGGCGCTGTTCGGCGTGACCAGCCAGACCATCCGCCGCGACGTGAATGCGCTGTGCGAAGAAGGGCTGCTGCTGCGCCGTCACGGCGGCGTGGATGTGCCGCCGCGCGCCAATCCCAATCTGCTTTACGAAGACCGACAGATTCTGAACCTCGACGCCAAGCGCCGCATCGCTGGCCAAGTGGTCGAAGCGATTCCGGACGGAGCCTCGCTCTTCCTCGGCATCGGCACCACGCCGGAACAGGTGGCCCATGCGCTCATCCGCCGCGAGGGGTTGACGGTGATGACCAATAATCTCAACTGCGCGCTCGTTCTCGCACGGGCGGGCAAGGCGCTGGTGTCGGTGCCGAGCGGCACGATCCGCCCGCATGATCTCGATATCGTTGGCCCGGACGCAGCGCATTTCTTCGACCGCTTCAAGGTCGATATCGCCATTTTCGGCGTCGGCGGCGTCGATGCCGACGGCAGTTTGCTCGATTTCACGCCCGAAGAGGTGCAAACCCGGCTGCGCATGCTGGCCAACTGCCGCCGCAGCTTTCTGGTGCTCGACCATTCCAAGTTTGGCCGCAACGCCACCGTGCGCGGCGGCCATATCGCGGATGTTTCCGCCGTTTTTACCGACCTTCCCCCGCCCATCGATATCGTCCGCCAACTGAAGGCGGCCGATATCGCCCTCACGCTTGCCCCTTGATCTTGGAGACCGCCATGTCTGCCTTCTTCTCCCGCCGCACCCTTGGTGCGCTGCTGCTGCTGCCGCTGTTCGCCGCGCCCGTCCAGGCCGCCGAGCAGGCCGTTTGCTACAATTGCCCGCCGGAATGGGCCGATTGGGGCACGCAACTGAAAATGATCCAAGCGCGCCTGGGCATCACCGTGCCGCCGGATAATAAGAACTCCGGTCAGGCGATTGCCGCCATGATCGCGGAAAAGGCCAAGCCGGTCACCGATGTCGTCTATCTCGGCGGGATCGCAGCGGGCCAAGCGATTGAGGCCGATGTCATCACCGCCTATAAGCCCGCCAATTGGGACAAGATCCCCGCCGATCTGAAAGACCCGGAAGGCCGCTGGTTCACCATTCACTCGGGCACGCTCGGCCTGTTCGTGAATACCGCCGCCCTTGGCGGCAAGCCGGTGCCGCAACGCTGGGCGGACCTAAAGAACCCGATCTACAAGGGCATGGTCGGCTATCTCGATCCGACCAGCGCCGCGGTCGGCCAACTGAGCGTGATGGCGGTGAACCTCGCGCTCGGCGGCAGCTACGATAAAATCGATGCGGGCATCGCCTTCTTCAAAGACTTGCAGAAGAACGATCCGATCGTGCCGAAGCAAACCTCCTACGCCCGCGTTATTTCCGGCGAAATTCCCATTCTCATCGATTACGATTTCAACGCCTATCGCGGCAAATATTCGGACAAGGCCCCGGTGACTTTCGTGATCCCGGCTGAAGGCAGCGTGACCTTCCCCTATATCATGGGCCTCGCCAAGAACGGGCCGAACGCCGCCAATGGCCGCAAGATCCTCGATTTCGTGCTGTCGGATGAAAGCCAAGCCCAATGGGGCAACGCCTTCCTGCGCCCGGTTTTCGCCGAAAAACTCTCGGCAGAAGCCGCCGCCAAGTTCCTGCCCGCCGCCGATTACGCCCGCGCCAAGCCGGTCGATCTCGGTAAGCTCGGCCTTGCGCAAAAGAGCATCGTCGAGCGCTACAAAAGCGACGTGAACTAATCCTGAGGCGGCGGGTGGCAAATGCGCCCGCCGCACTTTGCCGTTTATAGGAGCCGCCCGATGGCCCTTCCTCTGTCGCTGCAAAACCGGCTGGTGCTGCTCGGCTTTCTCGCCCCCGCGTTGATTCTGCTCGGCGCGTTTTTTCTGCTGCCGCTCGGGCATCTGCTGCTGGTTGGCGCAAGCGGGCCGAACGGCCTTGCGACCTATGGTGCGATTTTGACTGACCGCGCCTATCTGGGAAGCCTCGGGCAAACCGTACTGGTGTCCACCGCGACCACGGCGATCACGCTGCTGATCGCCGGGATCGTCGGGCTGTTTCTTCAACGCAATCGTTTCCCAGGGCGCGGATTGCTGCTGGCCTTGCTGACGTTCCCGCTGGCCTTTCCCGGCGTCGTCGTCGGCTTCATGGTGATTATGCTCGCCGGGCGGCAAGGGTTGATCGGCCAAGTGAGCACCTGGCTTACGGGCGACAAACTCGTCTTCGCCTATTCGATGGCCGGGCTGTTGATGGGCTATGTCTATTTCTCCATCCCGCGCACGCTGCTGACCGTGATGGCCGCCGCCGAAAAGCTCGACCCGAAGCTGGAGGAAGCCGCGCGTTCTCTAGGCGCAAGCACCGCGCGCGTCACCTGGGATGTGCTGATTCCGGGGCTGAAGCCCGCCCTCATCTCCTCCGGCGCTTTGTGTTTTGCCACCGCAATGGGCGCGTTCGGCACCGCCTTTACCCTTGCAACCCGGATCAATGTGCTGCCGATGGTGATTTATACCGAATTTACCTTACAGGCGAATATGGCGCTCGCCGCCGCCCTCAGCCTTATCCTCGGGCTCGTCACCTGGGGCGTTCTGGCGCTGGCCCGCACCGCCGCCGGGGCCAGTGTGGCGGCGGGAGCGTGAGCCGATGAGACGCCGCCCGCTCTTCTGGTTGCAACTCGCCGCCACGCTCCTCACCTGCGCTTTCGTGACCGTGCCGATTCTGCTCTCGCTCGCCGCAGGCGTGACGGAAGATTACCGCCTCGGCCTTGCCAGCGGCCTTACCCTGCGCTGGGTCGAGAAAGTCGCCGTGGAGTATGGCGACACGATTCTGCGCTCCATCGGCCTTGCCATCGCCTGCCTCGGCGTGACGCTCGTGATCGGCGTTCCGCTCGCCTATGCTTTGGCGCGCAGTGGCCAACGCTGGACGCGCTGGGTGGAAGAGCTGCTGATGCTGCCCGTCGCCATTCCCGGCCTTGCCACCGCGCTCGCGCTGATTTCCGCCTATGGCACCTGGAGCGGTTTTCGGACCTCCAGCCTGTTCATTCTGGTCGGCCATGTGCTGTTCACCCTGCCCTTCATGGTGCGATCCGTCCTCGCGGTCTTGACTGCCATTGATCTGAAAACCCTGGAGGAAGGTGCCGCCAGCTTGGGCGCGGGGCCGTGGCGGCGCTTCACCAGCATTGCCCTACCGAATGCACGCGGCGGTATTCTCGCGGGCTCCTTGATGGTCGTCACCCTGTCGGTCGGCGAGTTCAATATGACCTGGCTGCTGCACACGCCCTTCACCAAAACCCTGCCGGTGGGGCTCGCGGACGCTTACGCCTCGCTGCGGCTTGAGGTGGCGAGTGCTTACACGCTGCTTTTTCTCCTTCTTATTCTTCCGCTTCTGCTCGGCCTTCAGTGGGCCGCCAAGCGTTTGGAGCAACGGTCATGACAGCCACCCCCCTCGGCATTCGCCTGGAGCACTGCGGCAAGCATTTTCCCGATGGCACCCAGGCGTTAACCCCGCTCGACCTTGCGATTCACCCTGGCGAAACCCTGGTGCTGCTCGGCCCCTCCGGCTGCGGCAAAACGACGATGCTGCGCCTGATCGCCGGGCTGGAGCGCCCCGATGCGGGCGGGCGCATCCTGTTCGGCGCGCGCGATGTCACCGCCCTGCCCATCGAAAAGCGCCGAGTGGGCATGGTGTTTCAATCCTACGCCCTGTTCCCTAACATGAGCGTGCGCGGCAATATCGAATACGGCCTGCGCGTACGCGGCGATGCCCCCGCCCAAACGCCGCGCCAAAGGGGATGAAATGCTGGCGATGATGCGCCTCACGGCGCTGGCCGACCGGCGCATCGATCAACTCTCCGGCGGGCAGCGCCAGCGCGTCGCCCATCGCCCGCGCGCTGGCCGTCGATCCCGCCGTGCTGCTGCTCGATGAGCCGCTGACCGCGCTGGACGCCAAACTGCGCGACGCGCTGCGCACCGAGAATTGCCGCGCTGCTGCGGCAGGTGCGCGTCACCTCCGTCTTCGTGACCCACGATCAGGCCGAAGCGATGGCGCTCGGCGACCGCATCGTCGTGATGGCGGCGGGCAAGATTGCCCAGATCGGCAGCCCGCGCGAGATTTACGCGGCCCCGGCCTCGCGCTTCGTGGCCGACTTCATCGGTACGCTGAATATCCTCCCCGGTCGCAAATCCGGCGCACTCTGGGAAACGCCGCTCGGCGCGCTGCCCTGGCCCGCCGCGCCAACGCAGGGCGAGGCGCTGTTTCGGCCCGAAGCGGTAACGCTCGATCCCACTGGCCCCTTGACCGCGACCGTCGCCAGCCGCCTTTTTCGTCGGCGATCGGGTGCGCCTGATGCTCGACGTACCGGGTCACCGCCCCGTCGCGCTCGACGCCCCCGCCCAGAATGAGAGCGCACCGGGCGACCGGCTGCACTTCACCATCGCCCCCGAAAATCTCTTCGCGCTGCCGGAGCCCGCCTGATGCTGATCGCGCAAATCACCGACCTGCACGTTAAAACCCCCGGCAAGCTCGCTTACGGTAGGGTCGATACTGCCCGTTTCATGGCCGACTGCATCGAAAGCCTGCTGGCGCTAAAAGCCGTGCCCGATGTGGTTTTGGTGACGGGCGATCTCGTCGATTTCGGCGAGCCGGAGGAATATCGGCACTTGCGCAGCTTCCTCGACCGGCTGCCGATGCCGCTGTATCTGGTTCCCGGCAATCACGATGGCCGCGACACGCTGCGCGCGGCTTTCCCCGATCACCCCTATCTGCCCGAAACCGGCTTTCTGCATTGGGTCGTCGATGAGTATCCGGTGCGCCTGATCGGGCTCGATACGCTGGTGCCAGGGGAAAGCCGGGGTGAACTCTGCGCCGACCGGCTGACGTGGCTGGAAACAACCCTGGCCGCGAGCGACCGGCCGACGCTGATCGCCATGCACCACCCGCCCTTCCAAACCGGGATCGGCCATATGGACCGCATCGGGCTGACCGGGGCCGAGGCTTTCGCCGCCCTGCTCGACCGCTTCCCCCAGGTCTGCCGCGTGATCTGCGGCCATTTGCACCGCCCGATCACGATGCTGATGGGGCGCGCCATCGTCTCTACCTGCTCAAGCCCCGCTCATCAGGTCGCGCTTGATCTGCGTCCCGATGCCGACAGTCGCTTTATGATGGAGCCGCCCGGCTTCGAGCTGCACCGTTGGACCGGGACGGGGTTTCTGTCGCACCGCGCCGCCATCGGCACGTTCCCCGGCCCGTTCCCCTTCTTCGATCCGTCCGGCGCGCTGATCGATTAACCTCCGACCAGTCGGGCGACGAAGCGGTTCACCTGTTCGTGCAGCCCGACGAAATTCTCTTCCAAACTACGGATTCCCGTATTGAGGTGGGTCGCGGCGTCGCCATTGCGTTGGGCCGATTGGGCGACATCATGCACATGCTCGCGCAGCTTTTCGGTGCCATAGGCGGCCTGTTGAACCGCGCGGCTGATGTCGTTGGTGGCCGAGCTTTGCTCCTCCACGGCGGCCGCAATCGAAGTGCTGATCTCGTTGAGGCTTAAGATGGTCTTGGCGATATCGTCAATTTCCGTCGCCGCCGTGCTGGTCGACGATTGAATTGTATTGACCAGCAGCGTGATTTCTTCCGTCGCCTTCGCCGTCTGCCCGGCGAGATTCTTTACCTCATTGGCGACGACGGCAAAGCCGCGCCCGGCTTCCCCGGCGCGCGCGGCTTCGATGGTGGCATTCAGCGCCAGCAGATTGGTTTGCCCGGCGATATTGCTAATCAGCGTGAGAACATCGCCGATGCGGTTGGCGTCCTGCACCAGCTTGGTCATCATCGCCACGGTTTCTTCGATGCGGCGGTTGGCGTTGCCGGAAACCCGGTTGGAATTATCGGCCTGTCCGGCGATTTCGCGGATGGAGGCCGCGAGCTGTTCCACCGCCGCCGCCACCGTTTGCACGTTCGCCGTCACCGATTCTGCCGCCCGCGCTGCTTCGTTGCTGATGGTGACATTATCATTGGCGCTGACCGCGACCGAGCCGACCGATTCCGTCATCACTTCCGCCGTGCCGCTGACCGCGTGCAGGACTTGGCCGACATCGGCATCGAAATCCGCCGCGACCGACCGAAGCGCGGCGTGGCGCAGGCGTTCTGCCTCCTCGCGCAACTGCACCTGCTCCTGCTCCAGCCGCAGCTTATCGAGGGCGTTTTCCTTAAAGGTCTGCACAGCGGCGGCCATATGCCCCACCTCGTCCTGCCGACTGCGGGCGGGAACGGAGACATCGAGCTTGCCACTCGCGAGATCGGCCATCACCCGCGTCATGCGCGTGATCGGCTTGGTCACGCCGCGCACGATGAGCAGGAGTACCGCCGATACCAACAGCAGCGCGGCCAGGCAAACGAGCGCCGTCGTCAGCACCGTTCCTTGCGCCTCCGCCAGCAGCCGGGCCGTGCTGAGCCGCACTTCCACCTGCCCGATGATCGAGGTTTTCGTGCCTTCGGTGCGCGTCACCGGGGTCGATTGCACCACCAGCGTCGGATCGACCGGCCCCAGTTTACCATGCTCGGTGAAGCGCTTGCCGTTGGCGTCGAAAATCACACTGCCGACGTAATCCGGGTCCTGCGTGAGCGCGCCGAGCACTTTGGCGGCGGCATCGGTATCGATGTTCCACAAGGCCTCCCCCGCCCCGCCCGAGAGCACGACGCTGACCATCAGCGCCCGCTCCTGCAAGGCACTGCGGGCCGCACTCAGCGTGAAATAGGAGAGAGCCACCGTTGCGAGCACGGCAATCGCCGTTAGCAGCAGGGCGATGGGAACAAGCACGCGAACCGTCAGGCTGCTGCGGAAAAAGGTCAGCATGAACATCTCCTTTGCGGGCGTCGCGGGATCAAAGCGCCGGGGCCAAGCGGCCAAGCGCGAGAACCGAGCTATCCTCGCTTTGCGGAAGGCTACCGACGAAGCGGATGAATTGGTCGGAAAGCTGCGCCACCAACAGGGCGGGCGCGGCGGTCGAAAGATCGCCCAGCCCGCGCTTCAGCCGTTGATCGCCGAAGCTGAGGCCGTTGGCGTCGCTCGCCTCCGTTACGCCAGCCGAAACGAAGACCAGCGCGGCCTCGGCGTCGAGGTGCCCGGCGGTCTCGGTATAGAGCGCGTCGGCGCGGCGGGCGAGCGTACGCCCCCGATCGACGGCAAGAGCGACCAAGCCGCGCCGGGGATCGACCAACAGCGGATCAGGGCACCG
>NZ_LAJY01000231.1 GCF_000963705.1 Elstera litoralis
TCTGGCACCCATCTTCTTGAAATTATTAACGATATTCTCGACCTCTCGAAAGTCGCCGCTGGTAAATTCGAGTTGATGGAACAGGCCTTCGATATCGATCACACGATTGATTCCTGCGCGCAATTGATGCGCGACCGGGCGATAGGCGCTAAATTGGCGCTGCATACCGATGTTCCATCCCATTTACCGCAGCTTTATGGCGATGAATTGCGCATCAAGCAGGTCATTATCAATCTGCTCGGCAATGCGATTAAATTCACTATGCCAGGCGGCCAAGTTTGGGTTGCGGCACGGACGCGGGAGGATAGCGGGATCGATCTGATCGTCGGAGATACCGGCATCGGTATGCGTCCGCAGGATATTCCGAAAGCGCTCTCGGCCTTCGGGCAGATCGAAAGCGTCCTCAGCCGCTCGCACCAGGGCACCGGCTTGGGGTTGCCTTTGGTGCAGGCGTTCTGTGAAATGCATCAGGCGAAATTCACGATCGACAGTTCTCCCGGCGTTGGTACCATCGTGACCGTCACCTTTCCCGGCAGTCGGGTGCGGAACGTTGCTCTTTAAGAAGATCTATAAGCCGATGCCAAGCCTGTCCCATCTCGATCATCTCGTACTCGCCGTCAAAGATATGGCGGCAAGCCTCGATTTTTATTGCCGCGTGCTGGGCTGTACCGAAGTGACGTTCGGGGCCGGGCGCAAGGCGGTGGCCTTCGGGGCGCAGAAGATCAATTTGAAGCTCTGGACGCCGGAACTCGCCGATATTCCGTGCGAAGCGCGGGTTCCGATGACTGGTTCCGCCGACCTTTGCTTTCTGAGCGGCACACCCGTTGCGGAGTGGATCGCCCATCTCGCCGCCTGCGGGGTTGCGCTGGAGGAGGGGCCGGTGCTGCGCACGGGGGCGCTGGGGCCGATCCTATCGATCTACTGCCGCGACCCGGATGGAAATCTGATTGAAATTGCTAATGCGCAGCCGGTCTCCGGCCTTTAGTTCCTTTTTTGAAAGTTAAACGAATGTCCGATGCCGCGTTCAACTCCGCCGTCCATTGCCCGCCGGGAACCCCGATTGCCGATTGTCCGGCGGGGGCACCCGCCATTCGCGTGCTGGCGATGCCCGCCGATACCAATCCTTCGGGCGATATTTTCGGCGGCTGGCTGCTCTCGCAAATGGATATCGCCGGGGCCACGGTGGCCGTCGAACGCTCAGCGGGGCGGGTGGTGACGATTGCCGTTGAAGGCATGAGCTTTCTCAAACCCGTCCATGTCGGCGATTTGGTTAGCTTTTATGCGGTGATCGAAAAGACCGGGCGCACGTCGATCCGTGTGCGCATCGACGCCTGGGCCAAGCGCGGCCGTACTGGCTCTGAAGAGCGGGTAACGGAGGGCGTCTTCACCTATGTCGCCATCGATGAGGATCGTCGGTCCCGCCCGCTACCCTCCGTTTGAGGCGAAACCGGCGGGCAGCGGTTGCCGCTGGGCTCTCCCCCCTCTATAGTCGCCGCCGACTTTAGGTTTTTGGTTTTGGGAAGCGCGTAAAGATGCTGCAAGCGATGCGTGGCCGTTCCGCCACTTGGGTTACTCGAATTCTGTTTTCGTTGATCGCCCTCAGTTTTCTGGGGTGGGGGATCACCGACTATGTTCGCCCCCCAACGCCGGGTACGCAGACGGCCTTGACCGTGGGCGACCGCAAGATGAACGGGATGGAAGTCCAACGCCTGCTCGGCCCGCAGCTCGATCAAATGCGCGCCATGTTCGGCGGCATCGACCGGGAGCAGGCCAAACGCTTCGGCCTTGTCGATCAAGCGTTGGATCAGTTGATTGCCCGCCTCGTCGTCGATCAAGAATCGGCCCGTCTCGGGCTGCTGATTTCCGATGACGTGTTGCGCCAGACCATTCAAACCAACCCGGCCTTTTTGGGCGCAACCGGCCAGTTTGACCGGGCACGCTTCGTGGCCGTGTTGGCGCAGGCGGGCTATAGCGAAGCCTCGTTCTTGGCCCAGTTGCGCGGCGATCTATCGCGCGCGGCGCTGACGATTGCGCTCGCTGCCGGTGCCCAAGTGCCCGATGCCGTGGTGGAGCGCCTGCTGACCTACCGGCTGGAAAAGCGCGTCGCCGAGTTCGCGTTCCTGACCCCCGACATGGCCCCGATCCCGCCGACGCCGACGGAAGAGGCGCTGCAAGCCTTCTATAAGGAAAATCCACAGCGCTTCACCGCGCCGGAACGCCGGGCGGGCAAGCTGCTGGTGCTGGATGCGCCCTCGGTCGCCGAACAGGTGCAGATCGCCGAAAAAGACCTGCGCGCGGCGTTCGAAACGCGGATTGATGAGTTCCAGCAGCCCGAACGCCGCCTGATCGAACAGATTCTGCTGAACGACGAAGCTGCCGCTAAAGCCGCCAGCGATAAGCTCGCCGCTGGGGCCGATTTCCCCACGGTTGCGGTGGAAGCGGGGCAATCGGCGGATAGTCTAGTTTTAGGCGATATTACAAAGAATGATCTGCCCGATCCGGCTTTGGGCGCGGCGGCCTTCGGGTTGGCGCAGCCGGGCGTGACCGCGCCGGTTAAAACCGCCTTCGGTTTTCACATTCTGCGCGTCGTTACGATTACGCCGGGCGTCGAAGCCAATTTCGAGGCGGTCAAAACCCCGCTTGAGGCCAGTTTGAAGGAAGAGCGCGCCTTGGATTTGATGTTCGAGCGCTCGAATAAGATCGAAGACCTGCTGTCGGCGGGCGGTACGCTCGAAGATGCGGCGGGCAGTTCGGGCGCGCGGCTGGTTGATCTGCCGAGCATCGACCGGCGCGGGCAATTGGCCGATGGGACGGAATTACCCGCCGATCTCACGGGCCGCGCCCAGGTTATCCCGACGCTCTTCGCCACCGAGACCGGCAAGACCAGCCGCTTGCTCGAAATCGGCGGCAAGGCCTTCGTCGCGGTCCGCACCGGCGAGATTACGCCCGCAACCGTGCAGCCGTTCGAGAGCATCCGCGAGATCATCATTGCCGCCTGGACCGATTCCCAGCGCGATGCGGCCTTGGCCGCGCAAGCCGAAGCGGTGGCGACGGCAGTGCGGGCCGGAAAATCATTGGCGGAGGCCGCGCAGGGCATTCGCACCAGCGAGCCTTTCGACCGGCGCGGCACGCTTGGCGGCCGATCTGCCCCCCGCGCCGACGGTGCAAACGGGTCTGTTCGATGCGCCCGCCGTGGGGGCAATCGTCACCGGCAAAGCGGSAGCGGCTATATCGTCGCCCGGCTCACCGCCATTCAGCCGCCGAGCGCCGAGGAAGCCGCCACGGCCCGCGCCGCGCTGAAGGCCGAATTGGGCGAGCAAGCCAAGAATGACGCCATCACCGCCGTCCGCCAGGGTCTGCAAAGCCGCTATCCGGTAACGCAGGACCGCGCGGCCCTCGATAAGCTGTTCTAGCCTGCCGATGCGCGTTGCTGCGCTCATCGTTGCCGGGGGCAGCGGCACCCGTTTCGGCGGGGAGATACCGAAGCAGTACCGCCGCCTCGCCGGAGTGCCCGTACTGCGCCGGGCGTTGCTGGCCTTCCTGAACCATCCCGGCATCGATAGCGTGCAGGTGGTGATCCGGGCCGAGGATGCGGCGCTTTATGCCGATGCCGTCACCGGGCTCGACCTGCCGCCGCCGGTGATCGGCGGGGGCGGATCGGCAGGAGTCGGTACGGCTCGGGCTGGAGGCCCTGGCCGCCAACGCCGCCGATGGCGTTCTGATTCACGATGCCGCGCGGCCCCTGGTGCTGGCGGCGACCCTTGATGCCGTTCTGGCGGCGATTGAACCCGGCATCGGGGCGATTGCCGCGCTGCCGGTTGCCGACACGCTCTGGCGTGGACCGGAGGGCGCGTGCGAAGCGCTCGTCGACCGACAGAACCTCTGGCGCGCACAAACCCCGCAGGGCTTCGTTTTTTCCGATATTCTAGCGGCCCATCGGCGGGCACAGGGCCAGAGCCTGACCGATGATGCCGCCGTCGCCAAAGCCGCTGGGCTTACCGTTCGCCTCGTGCCCGGTAGCGACGCGGCGGCGAAGATCACCACGGAGGCCGATTTGATCCGCGCCGAAAGCCAATTGCGCCAGCGCTTAACCGATGTGCGCGTCGGCACCGGGTTTGATGTGCATGCCTTTGCCGAGGGCGACCATGTGACGCTCTGTGGTCTGCCGATCCCGCACCATCGCGGCCTTGCCGGGCATTCCGACGCCGATGTCGGCCTGCACGCGCTGACCGACGCTATTCTGGGGGCGCTGGCGGCGGGCGATATCGGCCAGCATTTCCCGCCCACGGACGCACGCTGGAAAGGCGCGGATTCCGCCGTCTTTCTGCGCCATGCCGCCAGCCTCGTGACGGCGCGCGGCGGCGTGATTGCGCATCTGGATGTGACCTTGATCTGCGAGCGACCTAAGATCGGCCCGCACCGGGGCGCAATGCAGGCGCGGCTTGCCGATCTGCTGGGCTTGCCGCTGGATCGGGTCAGCGTTAAAGCGACAACAACCGAAAAACTCGGGTTTACCGGGCGGGAAGAGGGGATTGCGGCGCAAGCCGTTGCCACAATCCGCCTGCCCGAACAGGAATAGGAGAAGCCGCATGTCCTCCCGTCTGCCGCCGGGCATGCCCTGGCACCACCCGATTGCCCTGCTGTCGACTTGGTTCGGCTCCGGGCTCATCCCATTCGCCTCGGGAACCTGGGGCTCGCTGGCGGCGCTGCCGTTTGCAGCGGCGATTGCCTGGGCGTTCGGGCCGACCGCGCTGATTCCGGCAGCCCTGCTGGTGTTCGGCGTCGGGATTTGGGCAAGCCAGCGCTATGCCGAAGCCCTGGGTAAGGATGATCCGTCGCCGGTTGTGATTGATGAAGTCGCGGGGCAGTTTCTGACCCTCTCCATCGTTCCCATCGATCCGCTGCTGTATTTGCTGGGGTTTCTGATTTTCCGCGCCGCCGATATCTGGAAGCCGTTCCCGGCCAATTGGGCCGATCAAAAGCTCGAAGGCGGTTTGGGCATTATGCTCGACGATCTGATAGCCGGGGCCTATAGCGCAATTGCGCTCTGGGCGATCTATACATGGCTGATCTGATCGCGCTTGCTACCAAGGTTCTAAGCGCCGCCCGCACGCAGGGACTTCGGATCGGCACGGTTGAAAGCTGCACGGGCGGGCTGATTGCGGGCGCGTTGACCGAGATTGCGGGATCGAGCGACGTTGTGCAGGGCGGGCTCGTCACCTATTCCAATGATTTAAAAATGGCGCTGGCCGGGGTTCCTGAAGCGGTGCTGATGGCCCACGGTGCCGTCTCGCCGCAAACTGCTGAGGCGATGGTGTCGGGGTTGCTCGCGCGCCTGCCCACGGTCGATGTTGGCGTTGCCGTTACCGGCATTGCCGGGCCGGGGGGCGGGTCGCCCGAAAAGCCCGTCGGCCTCGTCTATCTCGCCACTCTTAAGCGCGGGCAGGGGGTGACGGTCGAGCGGCAAGTTTTCCCCGGAAACCGGGCCGAAATTCGTCAGGCAACCGTAACGCGGGCCTTGCAGATGCTCGCCGACGCCCTGGTTCTTTAACAACAATAGATTGAAGGAAACGCCGATGACCGCCCTGAAGCCCCTGATTGCCGGAAACTGGAAGATGGTTGGCCTGCCCGACGATCTTGGCCGCTTTGCCGAGGCGATGCGGGCCTGGGGCGGCACCAGCCGGGGCGATTTGCTGATCTGCCCGCCCGCGACGCTGATTGGGGCGGCGGTGCAGGCGTTCAACGGTTTGGGCATCGCGGTCGGCGGGCAAGATTGCCACGCGAAAGCGTCGGGCGCGCATACGGGCGATATCGCCGCGCCGATGATTGCGGCTGCGGGCGGGGCTTTCGTCATCGTCGGCCATTCGGAACGCCGCGCCGATCATGCCGAAACTGACGCCCAGGTTCGCGCTAAGGCCGAAGCCGCGCTAGCGGCGGGATTGACGCCGATTATCTGCATCGGCGAGCAGCTTCAACAGCGCCAAGCCGGGGAAACCCTGGCCGTGGTCGAAGCCAGCCTGCGCGCATCGCTCCCCGAAGGCGATTTAGCCCGTCTCGTCATCGCTTACGAGCCGGTCTGGGCGATTGGCACCGGCCTTACCGCCAATGCCGACCAGATCGCCGAAGTCCATGCGCACTTGCGCCAAGTGCTGACCTCTATCCACGCGAGCGGCGCGCAGGTGAAGCTACTCTACGGCGGTTCGGTGAAGCCGGGCAATGCGGTGGAAATTTTAAGCGTCGCCGATGTCAACGGCGTTCTCGTCGGCGGGGCCAGCCTGATTGCGGCAGATTTCCAGGCTATCGCTATGGCCTGCCCGGCATAAGCGGCGAAACTGCGTATCAGAGGTTCTGTATTTGCCTCTGGTAACCAGCGTCATCCGGCGCTAAATACCTCCCATCCCTGCGGTGCGCGTGCGCCGCCCGTTTTATTGGTTGAGACTCGTTCATGCTGCAAACCGTTCTGATCGTTATCCATCTGTTGCTCGCCGTGTTCCTGGTCGGGATCATCCTGATTCAGCAGAGCGAAGGGGGCGGCTTGGGTCTCGGTGGCGGCGGTGGTGGTGGTGGTGGCTTTATGACCGCGCGCGGTACGGCGAATTTCCTGACGCGCACCACCGGCATTCTGGCGGGGGCCTTCATGATTACCAGCCTTGCGCTGGCGGTGGTGGCGAGCCGGGGCGCACCGGAGCGCAAATCGATCCTGGATGTTCCGGCGGCTCCGATTGAAGCCCCGACGCAGCCGAGCGTTCCGCTCGCAAAATAGTTTCGCGTTTCCAGTCGCGTTTTCTTCAGCCCCCTCGCAGCCCGCAGCAGCGAGGGCGGCTTTGATATTGAAAGTGAGGAGCGGGTGATGACGCGCTTTATCTTCATTACGGGCGGGGTTGTCTCCTCCCTCGGTAAGGGCATGGCCTCGGCGGCGCTGGGCGCGCTGTTGCAGGCGCGCGGCTTCAAGGTTCGCCTGCGCAAGCTCGACCCGTATCTGAACGTCGATCCCGGCACCATGTCGCCCTATCAGCACGGCGAAGTGTTCGTGACCGATGACGGCGCGGAAACCGATCTCGACCTCGGCCATTACGAGCGCTTTACCGGCGTCTCGGCGCGTCGTTCGGACAATGTCACCACGGGCCGGATTTATTCGGACGTTCTGACCAAGGAGCGTCGGGGCGATTATCTGGGGGCGACCATTCAGGTCATCCCGCATGTCACCGATGGTATCAAGAATTTCATTCGCTCGGACCTGACCGACGAGGATTTCTGCCTGGTCGAAATCGGCGGCACGGTGGGCGATATTGAAAGCCTGCCGTTCATCGAAGCCATTCGCCAGTTCGGCAATGAAATCGGCCGCGAACGGTCTTTGTTCATTCACCTGACGCTGGTGCCCTATATCGCGTCGGCGGGCGAGCATAAGACGAAGCCGACGCAGCATTCGGTGAAAGAACTGCTCTCGGTCGGGATTCAGCCCGATATTCTGCTGGTGCGCTGCGACCGGGTGATTCCGCCCGATGCCCTGCGCAAAATGGCGCAGTTCTGCAACGTCAAGCCGGGTCGGGTGATCCCTGCGATTGACGTCGATACCATCTATCAGGTGCCGATTGCCTACCATCAGGAAGGTTTTGACCGCGAAGTTCTGAGCTATTTCGGGCTGGAGCACCGCTCCCAGCACCCGGATCTGTCGAAATGGCAGCATATCGTCAGCCGAATCCGCAACCCGGAAGGCAATATCACCATTGCCGTGGTCGGCAAATATACCGAGCTGATGGATAGCTACAAATCGCTCTCGGAAGCCCTTACCCACGGCGGCATCGCCAATAATGTGCGGGTGAACTTGAAGTGGGTCGATGCCGAAATTTTCGAGCATGAGAACCCTTTGCCCAAGCTCGACGGGGTCGATGGGATTCTGGTGCCGGGCGGCTTCGGCGAGCGCGGCAGCCAAGGCAAGGTCGAAGCGGTGCGCTTCGCCCGCGAGCATAAGATTCCCTATTTCGGTATCTGCTTCGGGCTGCAAATGGCGGTGATCGAAGGCGCGCGCAACCTCGCCGGGATCGCCGGAGCGAACTCCAGCGAGTTCGGTGAGACGACGCAACCCGTTGTTGGTCTGATGACCGAATGGGTCAAAGGCAATACGGTCGAAGTGCGCGACGATCGCGGCGACCTCGGCGGCACGATGCGGCTTGGCACTTACCCGTGTGTGCTGGCAACCGACAGCAAGGCGCGTGAGGCCTATGGCGCGCCGCTGATTCACGAGCGCCACCGGCACCGCTACGAGGTGAATATCGCCTATCGCGACCAGTTGGAAAAGGTGGGCTACCGTTTCACCGGCATGTCGCCCGATGGCGAGTTGCCGGAGATTGTAGAATATCCCGATCACCCCTGGTTCGTCGGCGTGCAGTTCCATCCCGAGTTGAAATCGCGGCCCTTCCATCCGCATCCTTTGTTCACGGCGTTTGTGAAAGCCGCCGTGCAGCAAAGCCGCATCGTTTAAAGGGGCACGAGTATGAGCATTGCGCCGCATCGGATTGAGTTTTCCGGCAAAGCCCCCTTCACAATCGCCAATGATGCGCCGCTGGTGCTGATTGCCGGGCCCTGCCAGATCGAAAGCCGCCAACACGCCCACGAAATAGCCGCCGCACTGGTGGAGATCACTGGGCGCTTGGGCATGGGGCTGATCTATAAATCATCGTTCGATAAGGCAAACCGCACCTCGCTCAGCGCCCAGCGCGGCGCGGGGCTGGATGCGGGGCTCGATATTCTGGCCGATGTCCGTGCGACCTTCGGGTGCCCGGTCATCACCGATGTGCATGAGCCCGACCAATGCGCGATTGCCGCCCAAGCCGTCGATGTGCTGCAAATCCCAGCGTTTTTATGCCGTCAGACCAATCTTCTGGTCGCCGCTGGGGAAACCGGCAAGCCGATCAATGTGAAGAAAGGCCAGTTTCTTGCGCCGTGGGACATGAAGAATGTTGTGGCCAAGATTACCGCTACGGGCAATCCGCACGCGATGGTCTGCGAGCGCGGCGCGTCTTTTGGTTATAACACGTTGGTTTCCGATATGCGCAGTCTGCCGATTTTGGCGGAAACCGGGCAACCGGTGGTGTTCGACGCGACCCATTCGGTGCAGCAACCGGGCGGGCAGGGTACTACATCGGGCGGGCAGCGGATGTACGTGCCGACCGTGGCGCGCGCGGCGATTGCGGTCGGCGTGGCGGCGGTGTTCATCGAAACCCACCAAGACCCAGATTGTGCCCCTTCGGATGGGCCGAATATGGTGCCCATCGCAAAGCTCGAAACCCTCCTGGCCGATCTTCAGGCCTTCGACCGTTTGGCAAAAAGCCGAGGGGTTATGGAGTACGGAATCAATTGACTACAGCGCGCAAACGGGGCCACAACGGCCCCGTTTTGCTGTGTGCGCCCCAAAAAGTTTCAATCGAAAGGAAGCGTCTGCCATGTCCGCCATTACCGACATTCACGCCCGCCAAATCGTCGATAGCCGGGGTAACCCGACCATTGAAGTCGAAGTCTATCTAGAAAGCGGTGCGTTCGGCCGCGCGGCTGTGCCCTCGGGCGCGTCGACCGGCACCCATGAAGCCGTGGAACTGCGTGACGGTGATAAATCCGTCTATGGCGGCAAGGGCGTGCTGAAGGCCGTCGAAGCGGTCAATGGCGAGATTTTCGACGCGCTGGTCGGCGTCGACGCCGAAGAGCAGATCGCGATTGACGAACAGTTGATCGAGCTGGACGGCACGCCGAACAAGAGCCGCCTCGGTGGGAACGCCATTCTCGGCGTCAGCCTCGCGGTCGCCCATGCCGCCGCCGATGACAATGGCCTGCCGCTCTATCGCTACATCGGCGGCGTTTTCGCGCGCACTCTGCCGGTACCGCTGATGAATGTGCTGAACGGCGGCGCCCATGCCGATAATCCGCTCGATTTCCAGGAATTCATGATCGTCCCGGTCGGCGCGCCGAGCCTTTCGGAAGCCGTGCGCATGGGCGCGGAAGTGTTCCACGCCCTGAAGAAGCAGTTGAAGGATAAGGGCTACGCCACCAACGTCGGCGACGAAGGTGGCTTCGCCCCGAACCTCGCTAATGCCGACGATAGCCTTGGGTTCATCATGAAGGCGATTGAGGCGGCGGGCTATAAGCCGGGCGAGGACATTGCGCTCGCGCTCGATTCGGCCTCGTCGGAATTCTTCAAGGGCGGGCTCTATAAGCTCGACGGCGAAGGCAAGAGCCTGGATGCCGCCGGTATGGTCGCCTTCTACGAAGATCTCTGCGCGCGCTATCCGATCATCTCCATTGAAGACGGGATGGCCGAAGACGATTGGGCCGGCTGGAAGCATCTCACCGACCGTCTCGGCAGCAAGGTGCAGTTGGTCGGCGACGATCTGTTCGTTACCAACCCGAAGCGCCTCGCCGAAGGGA
>NZ_LAJY01000232.1 GCF_000963705.1 Elstera litoralis
ATGACCGATAAGAACAGCCCCAACTGCCGAATGGCATGGGCGAAGTTCTCATAGTTCATCGGTTTTGTGATGTAGACGTTCGCCCCTAAATCGTAGCAGCGCTGAATTTCGCGCTGATCGTCAGTCGTCGTCAGAATGATAACCGGCATCCGCCGCGTCTGCGGTGTCGTTTTCAGCTTGGCCAGAATATCCGTGCCGCTCATATCGCGCAGATTAAGGTCGAGCAGAACCAGATGTGGTCGCCCGCCTGCCGCGCCGAGCAAATAGGTAAGCGCGCTGGCCCCATCGGCGAAGGGCAGGAGATCGTTGGACACGCCCGCGCGCCGAATATTCTTCTCGATAAGGCGCGCGTGGCCCGCGTCGTCTTCGATCATGACGATGGTGACCGATTTCATGCGGCGGCTCCTGTTTCGGTCGAACCAAGGGTCGAGCGGAGGTCTGAGGCGATTGTAAACCGAAACACAGTGCCTGTGCGGCCATCGGAGAGAACCCGGATATCGCCGCCCAAACGCCGAACCAGCGTGCGGACATGGGCAAGGCCGATGCCCTCGCCCGGCTGATCCTGCGTGCCCGCGCGGCGAAAGAGCTCAAAAACCCGCTCATGGTCGGCGGGGGCGATGCCCCGGCCATTATCCTCGACTTCGAAAACCAACAGTCGCCCCGCCCCGTGGCCGCGCACGAAAATCTGCCCAGGGCGCGTGGGATCGAGATATTTCACCGCATTATCGAGCAGGTTCATCATGATTTGCCGCAGCGACGCTTCGTCGGAAATCGGCATCGGCAGCGGTGGTATCAGCGTGATCTCGGCGCCAAGGTCGGTCAAGCGATGGCGTAGATTGGCAATACACTCCGCGCACAGCGCCGTCATCGTCACGGGGCGCGGCACCAGCGGCACGCGCCCCAGGCGCGAGAGTTTTAGAATCTCGTTAATCAGCGCGTCCATCCGCGTCATCGACGTGCGGATGAACTGGAGGGCTTCGGGAATATCCTCCTCCACGGCCAGGAAGACGGGGGCTACGGCGGTATCGGATCGATCTGGGGCGCTGTGTTGGAGATAGGCGGCGAAGGTGGCCGTGGCCGTTTCCAACTCGCTGGTAAAGCCCATGATATTGACAAGCGGCGCGCGTAGATCGTGGGTGACGATATAGGCATAGCGCTGCAACTCATCATTGGCGCGGGCCAGCCCCTCGGTGCGTTCTAGGACCCGCTGTTCCAGCTCGGTATTGGCTCGGGCGAGGGCCAGCCGCGCGCTTTCGATTTCTTGCGTGTGCCGCACGATCACGAGGATCGCGCAGACGGCCAGAATCACCACCGCGACCGCCCCCGAAGCGGTGAGCCCGGTGAGGAGCGCCGCGCTGGCCGCCACATCGTCGCTACGGGTGCGTTGAAGGTCGCTGGTTCCGGTTTGAAGATCGGCGACGATGCCCCGAATTTCATCCATCAAAATGCGGCCCCGATTGCCGCGCACAATCGTTAAAATTGAGTCGATATTATCAACCTTCGCCAAATCGAGCGTAAATTCCATTTCCTCGAATTTTTGCTGGGTCACGGCGCGCAGGCGCAGCATGCTGGGGAAACGATAGGGCGGCGGTAGCAGCGCTAAATGCCGGTCAACCGCCTCCAATGCGGCCTGATACCGCGCCTTGGCGTCGCGGTAGGGCGTCAGATAGGCCTCATCCCGCGTGAGTAAATAACCGCGTTGGCCCGTTTCGGCATCCAAGACCGCATCGAGCACCCCTCCAATCGCCTGATCGACGGCGGCGGCTTGCAGGGCTTGATGCATTTGAACCTTGGTTTTCTCGCCGGTCCAAAAAGCGCCGAGGGCGATGAAAACCAAAATCGCCGCCGCAAGGACGGAAAAAATAATATTATAACTGAGGAAGCGCCGATCGATTCTTTCCATTTTTGTCTTTCGGATTAATGGAAATTTAAATGAAATTTGCCGCTGCGCTGAGGGAGATTTTTCAAATTTATACAATCGATTTTGACGAATTGTCAATAAAGCTTAATCTCTTGAGTGCTTATTTTAGGGATTATAGGTGGGTTTTATAAAGAATGGAACGCATCCTATATTTATGCGTTCTATACAAGAGCTTTTTAGGTTTTATCAAAAAATTGCTCGAACTTAAATCTTGTGCATCGGAAGGATTGGTCATGGGTCGTGGTATCTTATTTTGGTTTCTTGGGGTGCCTATCCCCCTTATCATTCTGTATTTAATCTTCTTCAACTGACCCGATCGAACACAGAGAGTATGTCAAAAGGAGAGCCGGTTTCGACCAAACGAAACCGGCTCCCTTGCCTATGTCTCTCTAGGGAGGCCTAGAGAAGACTTTACGCCCCTATTTCCAAATCGGCTTGCCGAGGTCGAGATCTTTTTCCTTGGTCAGACCGCCGACCCCCGCGCCGACCGCGCCGCCGACAACGGCCCCTGTGACTGGCGAACCGAGGATTGCCCCGCCAACCGCGCCGGTGGCGGCACCGATCCCGGCCCCCGACAGGGCGCGATCCGTCGGATTATTCCCGCAGGCAGCCAAGCCGAGCAGGGCGATACCTGCGACGAGTGTGATGATTTTCATGATTGATCTCCGGTGAGACGGTGGCACCCGCCCCCAGCAAAGCCTTTGCCTTGCAGGGGCGGACCGCACGTCTGCTTCAGGGAGGGTCGGATAGACCCGTTAAGAGGCGTATTTATAGTCGGGGAGCGCCTTCAGCGACTCGATGGTCGCGCCCGGCAGCAGCATCTTGCCGTTGGCAACCGACAATTGGCTGTAGGGCACCACGACCAGCTTATCGCCGACGCCCAGGAAGCCGCCGACCGAGAGAACCGCGTAGGGAACCTTCTCGTTCGGGGTGACGATGAGATCATCGACCTTGCCGATGGTTTCGCCGGTATTATTGACCACGGGCGCCCCAACAACTTTCGACGTGCGATAGCCGGTGGTGAGGGATTGCAGGTCAATCTTCATCGGCGCGAAGGTTTGCGGAGCACCTTGAGCAAAAGCGGACCCGGTTAGAAGCGTCGCAACGAGAAGGCCCGTGGTTGCAATCGTTGATTTCTTCATAATGAAATTCCTTTATCTGTGACATCGGTGGTACAGCATTCCTACTGTCCTCACTCTATCAACGCG
>NZ_LAJY01000233.1 GCF_000963705.1 Elstera litoralis
GGCTCCCAGCGCGTTTTAGGAGAGATGCAATGGTGTCGCACCTCTGCGACAAATAGGCAACTTGGGAGTAAAAACCATGATTTGTCGCGCACTGTGATACACGCGGGCGTCGGTTCGGGCTTGCTCCCAAGACGGTGGGGCAGTAGAACTGGCAGCATGAATATAGAGCTTGGGGCTCGTCTAAAGGCGCGATCACTCTTGCGCCTTGGCGGGATAAAAAAGGAGAATGCTATGAAGTCGGTTAAGCTGCTAAGTGTAATTGCCGGTCTGGCCCTTCTTACGGGCTGCGGTGCGATGGATATCGAAGCGTTGCGCGGCACCACCGCGCCGTCGCAGGGCACGGCCTTCACGAAGGCGCTGACCACTGAATATCGCGCCCTTACGGTCTTCGAAGCGGATGAAATGAAGGATTGGCCCGATGCCTATACCTTCGCCGCTAAGGGCCTTGCCGCATCGCGCGGTGAAAATGTCCTCCCGGAAGTGCTGACCAACTGGTCGTTGACCCCGGAAAAGGCCCAGGAACTCGGTACGGCCCGCGCCAAGCTGATCCAGGCGCTTGATGCCAACGCCCGCGCGGGTAAGCCCGCCATTGCCGCCAAGGCACAAACGGCGTTCGATTGCTGGGTTGAGCAGGAAGAAGAAGCCTTCCAGCTTGCCGATATCGCTTCGTGCCGCAGCATCTTCGAACATGCCATGTCGCAGCTCGTAGCGCCGGTCGCGACGCAGACGCAAGCCCCGGCGCAGCCGGCTGCGCTCAGCAAGAACTTCATCATCTATTTCGCCTGGGATAGCGCCCGTCTCGACGCCGCTGGCCTGCGCATTATCGATGAAGCTTCGGCAACGGCCAAGGCAACCGGGAACGCCCGCATCACCATCGTCGGTCATGCCGATCGCTCGGGGACGCCGGAATATAACACCCGCTTGTCGCTGCGGCGCGCCGATGCGGTCCGTGGCGCACTCGTCGCCAAGGGCATCGCGACCGAACGGACTTCGGTGACGGCACTCGGCGAAACCGAACCGGCCGTTCCGACGGCGGATGGCGTGCGTGAAGGCCGCAACCGTCGCGTGGAACTGACCATCCGCTAACCCCGGATACAGTCTAAGCCTTAAGGGCGCCGATCCCTCCTGGGGGATCGGCGCTTTTATTTTTGGGCCATCCGGTGTTAGGTTTATAAAAATGTAAAGAAGCCCCCCTTGTTCTGAGACCAGTGGGGGCATAGGGATTCTCAAGCATGTACAGCGCCACAACCAACGCCATCACCGTAACGGTGCAGCCCACTTTTCTCGAAGACCAGTCGGAACCCCAGGCCGGACGCTTCGTGTGGGCCTATCACATCCGCATCAACAATGGCGGCAACCGCACGGTTCAACTGCTGAACCGCCATTGGGAAATCACCGATGGTATCGGGCGACGGCAGGAGGTCCACGGCACCGGCGTCGTCGGCGAACAGCCCGTGCTGAAACCGGGCCAAACCTTCGAATATACCAGCGGCACGCCGCTCACAACGCCGTCTGGCATTATGGTCGGCACCTATCAGATGGAAGCCGAGGATGGGGAGCGCTTTGATATCGCCGTCCCCGCCTTCTCGCTCGATTCGCCCCATCAGGCCGTGCGGCTGAATTAACAGGGCACCTTTAGGGCCAACCTCGGCTTGACATCGGATGCCGATGCGCCATGTCAGAGAAGCTTGCAGCGAAGCTCCCCCACACGGGTAAAAAAGCCGCTGACTCCACGGCTCGCCCGAGCCGCTTGCCTGAATCGCTCGACGGCGCTGCCTCTCGGCGCTTGGGCGCAGGACGAAAGGACCGATTGTGAACGCCTATACCACTCCGAAGACCGCCATTGCCGCCACGTCAGCGACAGCACCCGCCGCGACGCCGCGTCCGAGCCGGGAAGACGCGGAAGCCGCCGTGCGCACTCTCCTGCAATGGGCAGGCGACGATCCCACTCGCGAAGGGTTGATCGATACCCCGGCGCGGGTCACGCGCGCCTTCGAGGAATGGTTCGCAGGCTATGGCATCGATCCGCGCGAGATGCTTCAGCGGACCTTCGAGGAAACCGACGGCTACGACGAAATGGTGCTGCTGCGCGATATTCGCTTCGAATCCTACTGCGAGCACCATATGGCGCCGATCATCGGCAAGGCCCATATCGCCTATCTGCCGAAAAGCCGCGTCGTTGGGATTTCCAAACTGGCGCGCGTCGTGGAAGTCTTCGCCAAGCGCTTGCAGATTCAAGAGAAAATGACGGCGCAGATCGCCAATGTGCTCGATGAGGTGCTGCAACCCCTCGGCGTGGCCGTGGTCATCGAAGCGCAACACCAGTGCATGACCACGCGCGGTGTCCATAAGACGGGGGTGGCGATGGTCACGAGCCGGATGCTGGGCGCGTTCCGCAGCAATGTCGAAACGCGGCGCGAATTTCTCGCCTTGATCGGCCAGCCTGGGCTAGGCTCTTCCGCAGTATAATGATGTCGGGCGAGGGGCTCCCCTCGCCCGCACGGCGGAAAGGATGCTGAGACGTGCCTATTGGAGAAAGCCTAACCGCGCGCGCCTTGCTCGACCGGCTCGTCGCTTTTCCCTCCGTCTCCTCCGACAGCAATCTCGATCTCATCCGCTTCATCGGCGATTATCTCGACGGATGGGGCGTGCCCTGGCGGCTGAGCCGCTCGGTCGATGGCCATAAGGCCAATCTGTTTGCCACGATCCCGGCAACCTCCGGCGAAACCCGCCGGGGTGGGCTTGTCCTCTCGGGGCATACCGATGTTGTGCCCGTCGCCTCCCAAACCTGGAGCAGCGATCCCTTCACCGTTACCGAACGCGGCACGCGGCTTTATGGGCGCGGCACGTCGGACATGAAGGGCTTTTGCGCCGTAGCGCTGGCCCAAGTTCCGGCCCTCGTGAAAAATCCGCTGCCGGTGCCGCTGCATTTCGCCTTCTCCTGCGACGAGGAAACCGGCTGCCAGGGCGTGCCCTCGCTGTTGGCCGATCTCTTGGCGGAGGGCATCGCCCCGCGCGCCGCCATCATCGGCGAGCCGACCCTAATGCAGGTGGTGAACAGCCATAAGGGCTGCTACGTGGTGGAAGCGCTGATTACCGGCATTCCCGCCCATTCCAGTCAGCCCCATCGCGGCGTTTCGGCGATTAGCGCCGCCGCCAAACTGATCGCCGCCATCGAGCGGGAAGATGCCGCTACCCTCACCCGGCAAGCCGCAAACAGCGATTTCGAGCCGCCCCGCTCCAGCCTCACCGTGGGCATGATCCAGGGCGGCACCGCCACCAATATTATTCCCGGCTTCTGCCGCCTCGCCTGGGATCTGCGGCTCGCGCCCTGGGATCGGGCCGAGGACATCTTGGGCCGCATCTATAAGGTGGTGGACGAAGAAATCCGCCCCGGCCTAAAGGCCCAGCACCCGGACGCCGATATCGAAATCCGCCCGATTGCCACCGTGCCGCCGCTGCGCCCCGATCCGGCCTCGGCCATCGAACGGCTCACCCTCGCCCTCACCGGCCATAACCGCGCGATTGCCGTATCCTACGCCACGGAAGCCGGGCTGTTTCAGCAGGACGGAATGGATACGATCATCTGCGGCCCCGGCTCCATCGATCAAGCCCATCAGCCCGATGAGTTTATCGAGGCGAGCGAGCTTGTCGCTTGCGACGCTTTTTTAGGAAAGCTCTTCGAGAAGCTGCGCAACGGCGCGCTTGGGGGATAAGCGGACCCAATAAAAAAGCCGGTCGAATCCAATTTTCGACCGGCTTTTCTAAATAAGGCGCTCTAATCGTCGCTGCCCCGGCCCTGGTGGATCCAGTTGCGCATGTTTTTGACGAAAGCTTCCGGGTTTTTTTCCAGAATCTTATTGATCTGCTTCACCAGGGAGGCCCGCACGCTGCCGTCGACGCCGCGCAGCTTCATTTCAAGCTCCTCGGCGAAGGCATCG
>NZ_LAJY01000234.1 GCF_000963705.1 Elstera litoralis
GGGACATAATCGTTGCCAGTAATCAACTCCAAGGCCGCGCTGGCTTTAACCGGCAGGATCAAGGCAACGCCGAGCAGGATGCCGCGATAAAGGCGTTGCAGAGGGGCGCTCATCAGCTACTCCTGTCTCATGATGCGATCCGAACGTAGAAGAGAGTATGCAAATAAAATGGTCTACCTCGCTTTAGAAACCTTTAAAATCGACCGTCGCGCTTAAAAAAATGGCATAGGACGCCGGGTTATAGACTTTCAATCAAGCGCAGGAAACCCAAAACAGGCCTCGGGGCGGTTTTGCTTGACGCTGCCGGTGAGGAGGGGTATGAAGCCGCCTCTTCCGCGAGGAATGCCCGGCAGGGCGTTTCTAGCTCCCATAGGTCTATGGGAGTCAGCACGCGAAGGCTCGGTAATTTTTATTCGGTGAGAGCTGCTATGTCGAAGCGTATCCAAGCGAAATACAAGATCAATCGCCGTCTGGGCGTCAACCTCTGGGGCCGCGCCAAGTCGCCGCTGAACAAGCGCGAATACGGCCCCGGCCAGCATGGTCAGCGTCGTCGGAAGCCGACCGACTACGGCACCCAGCTCCAGGCGAAGCAGAAGCTGAAGGCTATTACGGCAATATCGGCGAGCGCGCGTTCCGCAAGCTGTATCAGGAAGCCG
Source organism: Elstera litoralis (assembly GCF_000963705.1). Taxonomy (GTDB): domain Bacteria; phylum Pseudomonadota; class Alphaproteobacteria; order Elsterales; family Elsteraceae; genus Elstera; species Elstera litoralis. Next base: position 657 of record NZ_LAJY01000234.1, read on the forward strand.
TGCGCCGTAAGGGCGATTCGGGCGAAAACCTGATCGGTCTGCTGGAGCGCCGTTTGGATGCGGTCGTCTACCGCCTGAAGTTCGCCGTCACCCCCTTCGCGGCCCGTCAGCTCGTGAGCCACGGCCATGTGAAGGTGAATGGCAAGCGCGTCAACATCGCCTCCTATCAGATCAGCGATAACGATGTGATCGAATTGACCAGCAAGGCCAAGCAAATGGCCGTGGTCATGGAAGCCCAGGCTTCCGGCGAACGCGACGTGCCGGATTATTACGATTACGATCAAGCCAACGCCAAGGGCAAGTTCCTGCGCGCGCCGAAGCTGGCCGATGTGCCGTATCCGGTGCAAATGGAACCGAACCTCGTGGTCGAATTCTACTCGCGTTAATCGCGACCGATCTCAGGATCAAAAACCCCCGCCGAGGCTGCCTCGGCGGGGGTTTTCCTTTTTGGGAGGGGCGTGCCGCTACGCTGTCGCCATTCGGGCTTTGCGCACCAGCTCGCTTGTATAGAGCGCAAGACTGAGCCAGATGCAGCCGAAGGCAATTGCATGGCCCTGCGTGAAGGTTTCGCCGTAGATGGTAATCCCCAGCAGGAACTGGCCCGAGGGGGCGATATATTGGAAAATCCCCACGGTGGCATAGGGCAGGCGGCGCGCGGCGGCAACGAAGGCCACCAGCGGCACAATGGTGACGATGGAGGTGCCCACCAGCAGGGCCGAGAGCCCCGCCGACGGGAAGATCGCATCCAGCCCAGCAGGGTCGCTGACGCCGCGCCACGCGAGCCAGGCGAAACAGGGGCCGAAGACCAGCAGCGTTTCGAAAAATAGCCCGACCAAGGGGTCGACCGGCGTCAGTTTGCGCATCAAGCCGTAGAGCCCGAAGCTGATGGCGAGCGTCAGCGCGATCCAGGGGAAATGGCCGCCGCCGAGCACCAACCCAACCACCCCCACCGCCGCAATGGCAACGGCGATGCCCTGGCGGGGCGTGAGGCGCTCTTTGAGCACCAACATCCCGAGCACGACATTCACCAGCGGATTAATGTAATAACCCAGGCTGGAGTCGAGCATATGGCCGTTGCTGATCGCCCAGAGCCAAACGCCCCAGTTGGTTGAGATCAACACGCCGGAGATTACCAACCGCCCCAATAGCTTTGGCTGCCGGGCGGTCGCCAGAACCTGCCGCAAGCGCCCGCTGACCGCGACGATGAGGGCAAGGGCCAGCAGCGTCCAGACGATGCGATGCGCCAGCATATCCGGCGTGGGCACCGCGTCCAGCAAGCGGAAGTAGACGGGGGCGAGCCCCCAGCAGCCAAAGGCCAGGAGGGCGTAAAGATAGCCTGCGGTTGGCGGGGCGGCGGAGGGGGGCATCAGGCACCTAAACTCTGTTAAGGAAAAACCCTAACAGAGCCCTCCGCAAAAGTTTTCCTGCGAAACCTGCGGGTCAGCCTCGGCGTTTCCCGCACGCGGCGTTAGAGAATTTGCGCCACCTGATCGAAGGCGAAGCGCGCCGCGCGCGGGCGGAGTTTGCTGGCGTCGGCATAGCCTAAGGCACAAATGAAATTGATGCGGTAGGGCGTGCCGGCGAAGAAGGTTGCGTCAATGCCCGCCGCATCAAAGCCGCCCATCGGACCGCAATCGAGGCCCAGCGCCCGGGCGGCGAGGATGAAATAGCCGCCCTGAAGCGATCCACTCTGCCGGGCCGCGTCCGAAATCGCGCGCTCATTGGTCGGATCGTACCAGCTTTTGGCATTGGAGCCGGGGGCCAATAGGTCGAAATGCTCATAGAACTCCAGATCGACGCCAATCAGCGCTGTGACCGGCGCGGCTTCCACCGAGGCGCGATTGCCGCGTGAGACAAGGGCGACCAGCTTCGCCTTCTGCGCGGGGCTGCGGACGAAGACCAGCCGCATCGGGCAGCAGTTACCGGAGGTCGGCCCCCATTTGGCGAGATCGTAGACGGCGCGCAGGGTTTCATCGCTCACCGGCGCATCGGTCCAGGCACGATGGGTGCGGGCCTCGGTGAAGAGGGCCGCGAGTGCGCTTGTGGCAAGAGGTTCGGACATAAAGCCTCCCTTTCAGAAAAGTTCTTAGTTGAATCCGAAAACGACAAAACCGCCCAGGAGAAACTCCAGGGCGGTTACCATGCCGTTCCGAGGCCCCTTGAAGCAGGGGCTGGGAAAAAGCTGGGCTTAGAAGCCTTCGCGTTCCAGCCGCTTACGCAGCAGTTTGCGATAGCGGCGAACCGCTTCAGCCTGTTCGCGCGCCCGACGTTCCGAGGGCTTCTCGAAATTACGACGCAACTTCATTTCACGGAAAATCCCTTCACGCTGCATTTTCTTCTTCAGCGCGCGCAGGGCTTGATCGACATTATTGTCGCGGACGATCACATGCACGGTTTAACTCACGCCCCTTTAAACTTGATCGATGGAACC
>NZ_LAJY01000235.1 GCF_000963705.1 Elstera litoralis
GCTGGTGCAGACGAAATATCAAATCACCGAAGCGCTCTCGGTCGGCGGATCGGCAAACTATCGCTCGGAAGTCAACGGCGGTACGTTGGAAGCGCTGAGCACTAAGGTTCCTTCCTATTGGCGGTTCGATCTGATGGGCGAGTATAAGATCAACCAGAACGCCAGCCTGCGCCTGAACGTGCTCAATCTGGCCGACGAGACCTATTATGATACGCTGTATCGCAGCGCTTCGCCGTTCACCTATGTCGCGCCGGGCCGGTCGGCGATGCTAACGCTGGCCGTTTCCTACTAATCGTCCGAGGGATCATGCTTCTCGCCATTCCAGAGGTTCTGACCCCCGCCGAAGTCGCCTCCGCTCGCGCTGCGCTGGACGCCGCCGAGTGGATCGACGGGCGAGTGACGGCGGGGGGAGCAATCCGCCGCCGTCAAGCAGAACGCGCAACTGGCAGAAGGCTCCCCCGTGGCGCTGGCCGTGGGGGAGATGATCCTGGGCGGGCTGGCGCGCTCGCCCTTATTCATCTCGGCGGCGCTACCGCAGCGGATTTTTCCGCCGCTGTTCAACCGCTATGGGGTGGGAGCCGCCTTCGGCGTGCATGTGGATAACGCCATTCGCGCTATTCCCGGCACGCCGATCCGGCTGCGGACGGATCTCTCCTGTACCTTGTTCTTCTCGGAGCCGGAGGAATATGACGGCGGCGAGTTGATAATCGAGGATGTCTACGGCCCACAGCGGGTAAAGCTGCCAGCCGGGCATCTTATTCTCTACCCGTCGACCAGCTTGCACCGGGTAACGCCGATCACGCGCGGGGCGCGGGTTGCCTCGTTTTTCTGGCTGCAAAGCATGATCCGCGCCGACGATCAGCGCACGCTGCTGTTCGATCTCGATCAGACGGTTCAGCGCTTGGCGCTGGAGAAGGATGTCAACGACCCCAGCATCGTCAGCCTTTCGGGGATCTATCATAATCTTTTACGGCAATGGGCGGAGGTTTAGGCGCGCACAGGCCTATTTTTAACACACTATTAATTGATGTTATGTTTTCCTAAAGCGTGATCTGGCGGCACCGCTAGAATAATGTGCTTCCTTGTGGAGCCAAGATAGGAGGGCCATTCCATGACCCTAATCTGTCGATATCGAAAAATAGCGTGTATTTTATTTTTAATATTTTTCAGTTTTCCGTCCATTTCTAAAGAAATTCGCTTAATTGCCCCTCAATTACCACCTTTTCTTTCGTCGATGATGGGAAGCCCAAGGGGTTTATGGTCGAAACTCTGCTGGCGGTGGCCCGCGCGGTTGGGCATTCCGGCAAGATCAATATTGTGCCGATCCCGCGCATGTTGCAGGAAATGGCGAGCGGTAAACGGATGCTATCGGCCTTCGCCGCGCGTATTCCCGAGCGCGAAGGTAAGTTCCTGTGGCTCGATCCGGGGGTGGAGGAGGCCTTGTCCTTCGCGACCTTGGCCGAGCATGGGGCGGTTACGCTTGAGACGGCGCGGCACCTTAAGATGATCGGCACGATCATGAATGGTGTTCCCGAAAATTTTCTGCGTCAGCAGGGCCTGATGAACTTCGATTCGGCCACGACCGAAGATGCCAGCCTGCGCAAGCTTCTGGTGGGCCGCATCGATGCTTGGTTTACGTCGCGCTGGGTAATTCCGGTTGTGATGGCGCTGGAAAAGATACCTCCTGACCGAATTATTCTCTCCGAGCCCATTACCCGCTATCGGCTGAACTTTGCCGCGACCTTGGATATTCCTGAGGCGGAGCTAGCCCCGTGGCGGGCGGCCTTGGCGCGCTTCCGGGCCGAGGGCGGGGTCGACCGCTTAATGGCCGATTATCGGCAATAAGGCGAATAGGCTGCGCTGCCGCCGTTCAAGCCTCGACAAAATGTCGCAGAGCGGCTAAGGCCAGCGGCAAAACTTCGGTAAGGGAGCTGCGTCATGGCTGATTTATTCTCGCGTCGTGCTCTGTTAATCTCAACGGCACTGATCGGGTTGGCGTCGACGGCGGGCGCGGCGGACCCGCTGAAAATCGGCGTTATCGCCAGCTATTCCGGCGCTTATGCCGATTACGGCAAGCAGATCGACGGCGGCATGGCGGTTTATCTGGCGGAAACCGGCGGCATGCTCGGCGGGCGTCCGGTGGTTTTCGTGCGCAAGGATACGGCGGGGCCTGCGCCCGATGTGGCGGCGCGCTTTGCCAAGGAATTGATTATCCGCGATAAGGTCGAGCTTCTCGTCGGGTTCGATTTCAGCCCGAATGCGATTGCGGTGGCCCCGGTTCTCACCGAAGCCAAAGTAGCGGCGGTGGTGATGAATGCCGCCTCTTCCGTCATTCCCAGCCGCTCGCCCTATATCGTGCGCACTTCCTTCACGGTCGCGCAGGTTTCGGCGCCAATGGCGCAGTGGGCGCTGAGCCAAGGGATTAAGCAGGCCAGCACTCTCGTGTCGGATTATGGGCCGGGCCAGGATGCCGAACGCGCGTTTCAGGCCGTGTTCAAGGCGGGGGGCGGTACGATTGCCAGCGCCGTGCGCGTGCCGCTGAGCAATCCGGATTTCTCCGCCTATGTGCAGCGCTTGAAGGACGAAAAGCCGGAAGCGGCGTTCATCTTCTTCCCCTCGGGCGATCAGCCACGGCCTTCATGCGCAATTTCCGCGAGCGCGGGCTGGACGCCGCCGGGATCAAGCTGCTGGCGACGGGGGAGGCGACCGACGATGCGTTTCTCGCCAATCAGGGCGACGATCCGGCGGGGCTGATGACGGCGCACCATTATTCCTTCGCCCATCCCTCGGCGCGCAATGCCGCCTATACGCGCGCTTTCCGCCAGATCGTCGGGGAGATGCGCCCGTCCTATATGTCGGTTGCCGCCTATGATGGGTTGGCCCTGATTGATCTCGCGCTGAAACAGACCGGCGGGAAAGCCGAGGCCCCCGCCCTGGTGGAGGCGATGAAGGGCCAAACGCTCGATAGCCCGCGTGGGCCGATCACTATCGATCCTGCGACGCGCGATATTGTGCAAACCGTCTATATCCGCAAAGCGCAGCGGGTGGAGGGCCAGATGGTCAATGTCGAGTTCGACGCCATTCCCGCCGTGAAGGACCCCGGCATAACCCCGTAACCGAGAAGGTCCGCGCGCGCATGCTCACCATCTGGCTCGGGCTTCTCTTCGATGGGCTGGCCTATGGCATGCTGCTCTATCTGATGAGCTTGGGGCTGGCGGTGACGCTCGGGCTGATGGGCTTCGTCCATCTCGCCCACGGGGCCTATGCCGCGCTGGGGGGGTATCTGGCGGTGGCGCTGGTGCGGCAGGGCGGCTGGCCGTTCTGGGCGGTGCTGCCGGTCGGGTTTCTGGCGATGGCGGCCTTGGGCGCGGCGATGGAACGGGCGGTTCTCTGGCGGCTCTATGCCCGCGCGCCGCTCGATCAGATGCTGTTTTGCATCGGCTTGCTGTTCGTCGTGATCGCCGGGATTACCGCCGTTTGGGGCGGCGGGCAGCAGAGCTTACCGCTGCCCTCGGCGCTGACGGGGCAGATCGACCTGTTCGGGGTCGAGTTCGGGCGTTATCGGCTCTTTTTGCTGCTGCTCGGTGGGAGTATCGTTTTTCTCCTGCACCTTGGGTTAACGCGGACGCGCTGGGGCGCACGGCTGCGGGCGGCGGTCGATCTGCCTGACGTGGCGCGCGGGCTCGGCGTGCCGGTCAATCGGCTGTTCGCCGCGACCTTTTGCCCTCGGCACTGGGCTTGCCGGGCTAGGCGGGGTTTTGAGCGTGCCGCTGGTTGGGCTCGATCCAGCGTTTCCGCTGAAATATCTCACCTTCTACCTGATTATCGTTTCGGTCGGCGGGTTGGGCTCCTTGGGCGGGCCTTTTGGCGGCGGCTTTGGGGCTCGGCGTGCTCGATATGGTTGGAAAATATTATCTGCCGGAGGCGGGGGCTTTCTGATTTACGCACTGATGGTCGGCCTGCTGCTGCGCTGGCCGCACGGG
>NZ_LAJY01000236.1 GCF_000963705.1 Elstera litoralis
CAATGAGGCAGATTTTGAGATCTTTGGCTAGGGCCGGGCTCGACAGCGCAGCAAGCGCCGCCCCCGTCAGACACAGAGTCCGAATGGTGCGCATAATTTTTTCCTCCCCCAATCAGCGTTTGTTTTACTGACTTGCTTTGCGACCCAAGTGTGCAAACTGACACTTGAGTCATGTTTCATCTTTTCCTATCCTGTCATCGCACGCCCGTCAAGGTGGGAGTGCAAACGGATAAGGGTACTGGGGTTTTCAACGCTCCCCCAATCCGGCTCTTTCAATCCCCTCGACGGGTTTGAAAGAGGTTAAAAAACAAGGGGCAAGCGCTTGCGGGCGGTTGCCCTCGGGTGGAAGGAAATTTTCATGGCGACAGCACCATTAGACGACGCGGTAGCGCCCCCACCGGCCTTGCCCCTCCCGAAAACCAGCCGGGGCGAGCGAACGCGTCAGCGCATTCTCGATGCGGCGGAGCGAGATATTGGCCGCCGGGGCTTTTCCGAAGCCTCAATCAGCACGATCACCCAGGAGGCGGCGGTCGCGCAGGGGACATTCTACCTCTATTTCCGCTCGAAGGAGGATGTGATGCGCGAGCTGGTCTTGCGGATGGGCCGCCGCCTGCGCCGCCATCTGACTCAGGCGACCGCAGGCCTTAAGGACCGGCTGGAGATCGAAAAGCGCGGCCTACAGGCGTTCCTCTCCTTCGTGCGGGACAATCCCAATCTCTATCGGGTTGTGGCCGAATCACAATTTGTGGATGAAGTAGCCTATCAGCGCTACTATCACGATTTTGCAAACAACTATCGGCAAGCTTTGAGCGAGGCGGAAGGCGTTGGACAACTTTCCCCAGGAGATGCGGAGTTGCGGGCATGGGCTTTGATGGGGATTAGTGATTTTATCGGGCGGCGCTATGCGCTGTGGGACAAGGACGCGTCGATTGAGGCAGTGACAGAGGCTGCCTTCGCGTTCATTTCGCGCGGGATCGCGCCGAAACTCCCCGAAGGAAAGGCGCCATGACGGAAAATCTGGTCGAGCTTCGGCGGGAGAATGGCGTTGCCACGCTCACCCTCAATCGCCCGCAGCGACACAATAGCCTCGTGCCCGCCCTGCTCGCGGCCTTGAACGCCACGCTCGACGATCTCGCGCGCTTGCCGCCGCGCCTGCTGGTGCTGACCGGGGCGGGGCGCAGTTTTTCGACGGGCGGGGACGTGGGTGCGTTTGCCGATGTGCCGCTGGTGCATCGCCGGGAGTATGCGACGGGGCTCGTGAGTGGATTGCACCGGGCGATTCTGGCGCTGGTCGATCTGCCGTGCCCGGTGATCGCGCGCGTGCAGGGGGCGGTAACGGGGGGCTCACTCGGCTTCGTTCTGGCCGCCGATTTGGCGGCAATGGCGCGCGGCGCTTTCATCGCCCCCTATTATGTCGATGTCGGTTTTGCCCCCGATGGCGGCTGGACGGCCCTGCTGCCCGACCGTATCGGCCCGGCGCGGGCGGCGGAAATTCAACTGCTGAACCGGATGGTGACGGCAGAGGAAGCCTTCAGCCTCGGCCTCGTCCAAGCCGTAACCGATCCTGGGGCGCTCGACGATCAAATCGCCGTCTGGGTCCAGGTTTTGCTCGGCAAACACGCCAGCAGCCTTGCTGCGACGAAGCAGTTGCTGTGGCCGCCCGAACGTCGGGCGCGGCTAGCGCTGGGGTTGGAGCGGGAGCGCCTGTGCTTCCTAAGCTTAATCGATACGCCCGAAACCGACGCCGGTATGAGGCATTTCCTGGGACGCGCCGCATGAAATTTATCCCCGATCTTTGCGCTCAGCGCGCGATGCTCACGCCGGACGCGCCGGCCTTTGCCGATCCTCTCGGCGGGCGCGTTTGGTCTTTTGCCGAGATCGAACGGCGCGTTGGGTGCGGAGCGGCGCTCCTGCGCTCCCTCGGCATTGGCGTGGGCGATCGGGTTGCGGTCCTCTGTCACAATAATGTGGCGTTCTTCGAACTGCTGTTCGCCTGCGCCCGCGCCAAGGCGATTCTGGTGCCGCTCAATTGGCGGCAGACCCCGGCGGAGCTTGCGCCGATAATCGAGGATAGCGGCGCGAAACTGATGCTCTACGACGCGGCGACGGCGGACCTCGCCAGCAAAGTGGCGGCGGCGGCCCGGCTGGCGGCGCGGACCTTGACCGAATGGGATACGCTCTGCGCGCAACCGGGCGACGGGATCGCCCCGACTCTCTGGGAAACCGATGCGCCCTGGTATCTCCTCTATACCTCCGGCACCACCGGCAAGCCGAAGGCGGTGATTCAGACGGCGGGCATGGCCTTGACCAATATGATGAACGTTCAAACGGCGACGGGAATCGGCCCCGGTACCAAATCGTTGAATTTTCTACCGCTGTTCCATACCGCTGGGATCAATCTACACACGCTGCCGGTTTTCATCGTCGGCGGCCTATCGCAGGTTTTGCCGAAATTCGATGTCGATCTCGTTCTGTCGCTGGTTCAGCGGGGGGGGATTACGGTTTTCTTCGGCGTTCCGGCGATTTATCAGGCGATTAGCTGCATCCGGCGTTCGAGCACACCGATTTTTCCGCCGTCAAACATTGGGGCTGCGGCGGCGCGCCGATTTCGGCGGCCTTGATCCAGACGTTTTTGGAGCGGGGCGTTACTATTTGTAACGGCATGGGCATGACCGAAACCGGCCCCACGGTGTTTTTCATGGACCGCACCCAGGCCCCGACGAAGATCGGGTCGGTCGGCAAGCCGCAGCTTCTCTCGGAAGTGCGGCTGGTCGGCGGCGATGGGCGCGACGTGCCACAGGGCGAGGATGGCGAACTCTGGTTTCGCGGCCCCGGAATTACGCCGGGGTATTTCAATAATCCGATGGCGACCGAAGCGGCGTTTGCGCCCGGCGGCTGGCTGAAGTCTGGCGATGTCGCGCGCTGCGATACTGATGGCTATTACACCATCGTCGATCGGATCAAGGACATGTATATCTCCGGCGGCGAGAACGTCTATCCGGCCGAAGTGGAGCATGTCCTCCAAGCCCATCCGGCCGTGCTGGAAGCGGCGGTGGTTGGGGTGAGCGACGAGAAATGGGGCGAGGTCGGCCACGCCGCCGTCATTCTGCGCCCCGGCCAAAGCGCCGATCCGACAGCCTTGCAGCAGCACGCACGGGCCGTGCTGGCCCCCTATAAGGTTCCGAAGCACGTTACGATTGTCACCGATTTTCCCCGCACCGCCGCCGGTAAGGTGCAAAAGCACCATCTGCGCGCGGCGCTGACGGAACCCCAAACGCCGGAGTCTGCCTAATATGTCCCTTGTTCCTGGTCCATTTTTCACGATTGAGCATGTGCCCACCCAGGCCGAGCTTGAGCTTTTCGCCCGCGTGAGCGGCGACGATAACCCTATCCACGTCGATCCGGATTTTTCGGCGCGCACGCGTTTCGGGCGTCCCGTGGCGCATGGTATGCTAATTTACAGCTACCTTTGGGCGGAGATGCGCCGCCAACTTCCGAACGCGGTGGCGAAGCAGCAGAGCCTGATGTTCCCGCACCCGGCCTATGCCGGGGAGCCGATCCGCATTACCGCGACAATCGACAGCGTTGAGGGGCGCGAAGCGCGAATCTCGGTGCGCGTCGCCCGCAGTGCCGATGATACGCCGGTGACGGAAGCCACGACCATTCTTGATTTAGGGGCTATCTAATGCTGACGCTGGGCCAAACGGCGACCGTTACCCGGTCTTTTTCACCCGAGGACTTGCGCGGCTTTGCGGCGATTATCGGGGTCCATAGTGCCGCGTTCACGGCGCTGCCCGAACCGCTGCTGGCGGCGCTTTTCTCTTATATCCTCGGCGTTAAACTGCCGGGGCGCGGCACAAATTATCTGAAGCAGGATATGCAGTTCTTAAAGCCGGTGTCGCTGGACGAAACGGTTACGGCGACTTTGGAAATCACCAAGCTGCGTCCCGAAAAGCACCTCTGCGACCTGTTAACCACGCTCACCAATGCGGCGGGCGAAACGTTGGTGACGGGGCGTGCCCTCGTTTACATCAAGGATGTGGAAGGCGCCCAGTGAGCCCGGCGCCAATCCGGCATTGGCTCGATCTCGGCGCAGGGCCGCCCCTTGTGTTGATCCACGGTTGGGGGGCGAGCGGCGAGTTTTTTGCCGCCCAGCAGGCGCTGGTGAAGCGGGGGCTGCGGGTGATTATTCCCGACTTGCCCGGCCACGGGCCGACCGCAACGCGCGACCCGCACCTCAGCATTGCCGATCTCGGCGCGGCACTGGCGGAGTTTCTCCACACGCGGGCCTTGGACCGACCCGTACTCGTCGGCTGGTCGATGGGGCTGCTGGTGGCATTGGAGGCGCTGACGCGGCATGATGTGAGGGCCGCAGGCCTTGCCATTCTCGATATGACGCCGAAGGTCGCCAACGCCCCCGACTGGTCCTATGGTATCGCCAGCCGGCAGACCGCCGCCGAGATGCGGGCGACGGCGGACGCGATGGAAGCGGGTTGGGCCGATTTCGCGCCGCGCATCGCTTGGTCGCTCTTCGCGCGCGGC
>NZ_LAJY01000237.1 GCF_000963705.1 Elstera litoralis
AGGCAGGTGGAGCCTAATTAGGTATGCTTAACAGATGTGCGGAGGATGCCATGTCTGATGAAGCCGAAAATCTTGTTCTCGTTTATCTACGTCGTCTCGATACCAAGGTCGATGCGATCAAGGACGATTTGCAGGATGTAAAAGCTCGGCTGAATCGGGTGGAAAATTCCCTGATAACGATGCGCCGTGAGCAAACCAACGACGCTGAGGGGGTGGCGCATCTTGAGGCCCGCTTCGACCGTTTCAGCGAGCGCCTCGCCCGCATCGAAAAGCGTCTTGAGATTACCGACGCCTAACGCCCCTTCAGCAAACACACCACTTGCGGCGCGAGCAGGTTCGGGAACCGCGCCGCCCAGGCGGGGATCGGGTCGCCTGCCGAGGTCAGCGCCCGCAGCCGTTCGATTTTCAAATCCAGATCGGCGGCGAGGGTTTTGAAATCCTGCACCGTGCAGAGGTGAATATTGGGCGTATCGTACCAGGCATAGGGTAGGTCGGGCGTATTCGGCATATGCCCGCCCGCCATCAAGGCCCAGCGCACGCGCCAATGGCCGAAGTTGGGGAAGGAGACGATCACCCGCCGCCCGATCCGCGCCAGATGCGACAGCACCGTTCGCGGCGCGCGGGTGGCTTGCAGCGTTTGGCTGAGAATGGCGTAATCGAAGCTCCCCGCCGGATAATCGCGCAGATCCGTATCCGCATCGCCCTGGATGACCGACAGGCCACGCGCGACGCAGCCATTCACCCCGGCTTGCGACAGTTCGATGCCGCGCCCGTCCACCTGTTTGGTGCGGGCGAGGTAATCGAGCAACGCGCCATCGTCGCAGCCAATATCGAGCACGCGCGTGCCGGGGTCGATCATCTCGGCAATGGCCAGCAGGTCGCGGCGGATCATTGGCTCAGCCCCCGCAGGCGGGCGCAACCTTGGATGAAGCCGCCCAACACCGCGAACATCTCCGGCTCGTCGAGCAAGAAGGCGTCGTGCCCCCGGTCGGTCTCGATTTCGCAGAAGGAGACATTGGCGGCGACCGCGTTCAAAGCATGCACCAACGCCCGGCTTTCCGAGGTGGGGAACAGCCAGTCGGAGGAGAAGGAGAGCACGCAGAAGCGCGTCTTACTGCCCGCAAAGGCTTTTGGCAGCGAGCCGAACTCGGCGGCGAGATCGAAATAATCCATCGCGCGCGTGATATAGAGGTAGGAATTGGCGTCGAACCGATCCACGAAGGCCGCGCCTGGTAGCGCAAATAGCTTTCTACCTGGAAGTCGGCATCGAACCCGAAGGTGACGGCGGACCGATCTTGCAAGGAGCGGCCAAACTTCCGGTGCAGCGCCGGTTCCGACAGATAGGTGATATGGGCCGCCATGCGCGCGACCGACAGGCCGCGCGCGGGCACGCAACCCGCGTCGGGGTAGTCGCCATTGCGCCAGTCGGGATCGGCCATGATCGCCTGACGCCCGACCTCGTGAAAGGCAATATTCTGCGCCGAATGCCGGTAGGAGGTGGCGATGGGCAATGCTGCGAACACGCGTTCGGGATAATGGGCCGCCCAGGACAATACTTGCATCCCACCCATCGACCCGCCGACGACAGCAAACAGCGTATCGATACCGAAATGATCGATTAGCCGCGCCTGGGCGCGCACCATATCGTTGATGGTGATGACGGGGAAATGGATCGCATAGGGTTTGCCGGTCGCGGGATCAATCTCCAGCGGCCCGGTCGAGCCCATGCAGCCGCCCAGCACATTCGAGCAGATGATGAAATATTTAGCCGGGTCGATCACCTTGCCGGGGCCGATCAACAGGTTCCACCAGCCTTCGCGCCCGGTAATCGGGTGCTTTTCGGCGACATACTGATCGCCGGTGAGCGCGTGGCAGATGAGAATCGCGTTGCTGCGCTCGGCATTCAGCGTGCCGTAAGTGGTGACGGCGAGGCTGAAGGGCGCAAGGCTCTGGCCGCTATCGAGCGGCAAGGGCGCATCGAACTTAATCACCTGCCGGGTGGCGGCGGGCGCGGGGGAAAGAGGGGCGGTAGTCATAACGGGCGGTTGCCACTCCCAAAGGATCGGCGCTGAGGCAGCACCGTCCGATTACTCGGAACCAAGCCCGCATAGGACGCGAAAGCGGGGCGGGGCGTCAATGGTTGTTTTGATAGGGAGAGGGTTGTAGAAATAAGATCAATCGATTGATCTTATCGTAACGGATCGGAGAAATTTATTCTAAATCAATGCATTAACCTGTATATTAGCTCAAGCCGCTTGTGTTACGGGATTGCCGCTTTTGGATCGCTTCAACCTTACCGATATTTTAGGGCCTGCCGCTTTAATGGAGATGCCGCAGATAGCGGATCGCCTTCCCTGGCATATAACGCAAAATCTGCC
>NZ_LAJY01000238.1 GCF_000963705.1 Elstera litoralis
AAAGGGCTTGCCCTTTGGCGAGCTTTTTCTTTAGATCAAGCCCCGTTTCCGCCAGTCAGTCGGGAAAAAGGGATTCTTAAGGGCCAATCGGCTTAAGCGGGGTTTGGGGCAGCGCCCCAWTGTTTTTCAAGGAATGCAAAAATGAGCGTATTGGCGACGTTGGAAGCTCGGGGCCTGGTCCATCAGAAGACGGCTGAGGATTTGGGTGCGGTTTTGGCAGCGGGGCCGATCACGTTCTATAATGGCTATGATCCGACCGCGACCTCGCTGCACGTTGGGCATTTGCTGCCGCTGACCTTGATGAAGCATATGCAGCGCGCGGGGCACCGGGTGATTGCGCTGATTGGCGGCGGTACGGGGTTGATCGGTGATCCTTCGGGCAAATCGACCGAGCGGAATTTGCTGACGGCGGAAACCGTGGCGGAGAACGGGCGGCTGATCCACGCCCAGGTGACGCGCATTCTTCAAGCCGACGACAATCCGCCGATCTACGCCAATAATCTCGATTGGCTGAGCGAGGTGAACCTGCTCGATTTCCTCCGGGATATCGGCAAGCATTTTTCGGTGAATGCGATGATCCAGCGCGATTCGGTGAAATCGCGGTTTGATCGCGATGGCGAGGGGATTTCCTTTACCGAATTCACGTACTCGCTGCTGCAATCCTATGATTTCTTGGAGTTGCATAAGCGCTACGGTTGCACGCTGCAAACCGGCGGGTCGGACCAATGGGGCAATATCGTTTCCGGCACCGATCTCATCCGCCGCGTGACCGGCAACCGCGCCTTTGGGCTCACGGTGCCGCTGCTGACCAATTCGGACGGCAAGAAGTTCGGCAAGTCGGAGAAGGGGGCGATCTTCCTCGATCCGGCGCTGACCAGCCCCTATGCCTTCTATCAGTTCTGGCTGAATTCGGCGGATGCGGACGTGCAGCGCCTGCTGCGCCTGTTCACCGATATTGAGCTTGAGGAGATCGACGCGCTCGATACCAACTCCGGCGCGCGGCCCGCGCAACGCTTGCTGGCGGAGACCCTGACGGGCGACATTCACGGCGCGGACGCGCTGGACGGGGCCAAGAAAGCCTCCGATGCGCTTTTCTCTGGCGCGATCCAAGGGCTGCCGGTGGCAACGCTTCTAGAGATTTTTGCGGACGTACCCGCTGTCACTCTGCCACAAGGCCGCGTCGCCGATGGGGTAGCGCTGACCGATCTTTTGACGGAAACCGGGCTCACGGCCTCGAAGGGCGATGCCAAGCGCCAGATTCAGCAAGGGGCCGTGCGCCTGAACGGCGGCGAGCCGGTCGCGGGCGAACCCGTGCTGACGGCGAATGATTTCATCGATGGAACCGTGCTGGTGCTGCGCAAGGGCAAGAAGAGTTACGGGCTCGTGCGGGTCGGTTAATTCGTATTTTGGTATGCTCCTGTTGCCCTTTATGCGAGTGTGATCTTCCGATCAATACAAGCGAAGAGGGCGTTCGATGCGATATTTTGGAGCAAACTTAGGGCTCGTTGTTCTGTTTACGGTGGCGGCCAGCGGTGCCCAAGCTGCCTGTTCACTGCCGACCTGGAGCGGCGGCTCGGTCCCGGTTAATCAGGAGCATGTTTTTTGCGGCGAAATCACGGGGGGCACGCCAAAAGGCTATCATTCCGCCACGGTGATTCCGCCCGCTGCGGGAAAAACGGTGGTGAGCATCAGTGGCATCGCACCGATCAGCAACGGCCTCTATAATGCCACGCCACGGTTCAGCAATGGCTCGACCAAGCTCTCGACCTTCTTTCCCAATGCCTGCACGCAAGCGCAGATCGTGACGTCGGTGCAATATGCCTATGCCCATAATGGGGGGCCAGTGGCCCCTTGGGGGATTTCGGGCATGTCGGCACCGCCCACGGGCGGCGCGGCCTATTGCCTGAATAGCGCGGGGCAGGCTTTCGAGATTCGGATGGGAACGATTGGCTCCGGCAGCAGTTTGAAAATTAATACCGCGTTTCCCCGCTAATCTGACGTAGGTAGCACCGATGATCGAGATTACCCGCACACCGGAAGGCATTTACGGGTAACGCCGGGCACGGTGCCGCCTCTTTTGGCCGATTTTTTAGAAACGGATATTGGGCTCTATACGCCGCGTGCCGAAGAGATTTTGGCGGCGCTGCGGGACAAAAACCGGGCGGTCGAGGTGAGTTTCTATGGCAATCTCTATGCGCTTCGGTTAACCGCGACCGAGGCGGTGGTGAGTGGGTTGTTCGACGAAACCCTATCGCTCACCGTGCCGCTCGAGCCGTTTGACGCCCTGGTAAGCCAGTGGCACGCGGCTTTACTCGGGCGTAGCGACCCGGTCGATTAAGGCCCGCAACCACTCCCGCTCCCGATACGCCTCAATCCCCGGCAGGGTGAGCAGCGTCGGGCCATCGGGCAGATCCTGGCAGTCTTCCAGGGCGATCTGGGCGGCCTCTTCATCGCCGAGCAGGGCGTGGACGATAGCTTCGTGGAAGGTGTGGCGGTGGCCGCGCGCCGTGGCCGCAGCGCTATACGCGGCCAGCGCTTCGTCGAAATGCAGATCGGCTTCGCCGTCGCGAACCAACCGGGCGTGCAGCAAATGGGCATTGCCGAGGGTGGTGAGCAGGGCCGCGTCGCGCCGCTCGGTCATATCGACGGCTTCCTGGAACCGGCTGAGGGCAACGAACAGCAGCCGGGCCGCGTCGCGCTCGCCGACATAGCCCGCCATTTCGATTAAGCTT
Organism: Elstera litoralis; assembly: GCF_000963705.1. GTDB lineage: Bacteria > Pseudomonadota > Alphaproteobacteria > Elsterales > Elsteraceae > Elstera > Elstera litoralis. Next base: position 2,733 of record NZ_LAJY01000238.1, read on the forward strand.
TTCCCGTGTAGAACCCGAACTTCCACGGCCTCGGGCAGCAGGCTGACGGCGTCGTTCGCCATCAGGGCGGCTTGCTTTGCCAGCGCAAAGGCGGCGTCCTCATCCTCGGTCGTATGGGCACCGCTCAGCAGCATTTCGGCGAGGGCAGGGATCGTTTTCTTCAGTTCCGGCAGTTTCGGCACGGCGGCGCGCAGCAAGGTCACGATGCGCTGAAGGCGGGTGGCGACATTATCGGGGTCGAGGCGCGCGCTGACTTGCAGGGCATCCAGCAACGGCAGGAGGGTGACGACCTGCATTGGGGCCGCTTTATAGCGGGCTTCGGCGGCGGCAAGCTCGGCGTCGATCGCGTCTAGCCGATCATTGGAAACCTCGCTCGCGCTGGCTTCGACCAGCGCCAGCAACAGTCGCGACTGAGTGAGGGCGAGGCGGTTCAGGGAAATATCGAGTTTCTGCGCTTTGCTGAGTGCCGCTTCCGCCCCACGCAGCAGATCGATCAGCGGCGTGGCCCCGGCATCGGCCAGCCGCAACAGGGCCATTCCCATCGCCTGCCACAGTCGCCCATCGTCGGGCGCGCGCTCAATGGCCTCGTGCAGCATATCTTCGGCGGCTTCGAGCGCCGGGAGATCCTCGCTTCGGCGGCGACCAGCAAGAAGGACGCGCGCGTGCCCAACACAAGCGCCTCGCTGGCCGCGCCCGCCTTAAGTTGCCGTTCCAGGCGGTTCTTGGCGGCTTCCAGCGAGACTTCTTGATCGAGCGCCGCCCGGGCGACTTCCAGAAGGCTGCCAGCCTCCAGGTGTCGCGCCGGGACCGGCCACAGTAAAGGCGTGGTCATGGGCGAAAGTTAGGCTTCCTCCGCCGGTTCCCACGGCAGGGGGATTTCGGCTTCCGTGCCCAGCAGGCGGCAGAGCGTAATCAAATCGGCTTCCGTCGTATCCGGGCTGGTGTGGAGTTCCGGGATCGACAGGAAACGCCCGTCTTCCGGCAGATCGCACAGGGTGCTGAGGATTTCGGACGGATCGTCCAACCCTTCAAGGTCCGCGCCATTCAGGTAATCCAGGCAGACGGCCAGCAAATCGGCGAAATCTTCGTCCGATTCGAACACTTCCGAAATATCGGCGGCGTCGATGGTCACATACTCAAGGCCCGAAGCGCGCAAAACCTGGATGAGCAGGTCCTTATGGTTCGACAGGCTCCCACGACCAGGGTAGGCGGCTTCGAGGCGCGGAACAGTGCGCTCTAGCCGGGCAATCGCGTCGGTCACTTTGGCGAGCGGGGCCGTGAGCTGCGCCATCTCTTCGTCGCCGCCCTCAACGTCGGTGGCGACCATTTCGGCTTGATAGAGTTGCTCGGTGCCGAACAGGCAGAGCCACAGCAGCGGAATATTTTCCTCATCGACGGCCAGCGCCTTGAGGGTGATGCCTTCATCGGCCTCGGGGCTGGGATAGATCGTCTCTTGATCGCAGGCGAGCAGGAAGGCGAGGCGGGCCATGACTGGTCCTTTCGGGCAGATAAGATGAGGCCACCATAGGCGAAACTGCCTGGGGTGGATAGAGCCGAGAGGCTTTCGGACCCCAAAACAAAACCGCCGCCCCGGTTTCCCAGGGCGGCGGCGATTGGTCGGAGTGAGAGGATTCGAACCTCCGCTCTCTTGCTCCCGAAGCAAGCGCTTTACCAGGCTAAGCTACACTCCGTCAGTCTACCCCCGCTCGGGTTTTGCGCGGGAGAGGGCGGCTGTATAGCGCCCCCATGCCGCAGCGTCAATAGCCCCGCGAAACGGCAAAATCGATGGCTTCCATCAGACTGCTTCGAATCGCAATATCCGGGAAGCGCGCAAGCTCGGCTTTGGCGGCGTCGCCAACGGTGCGGGCGCGGGCGACGGTTTCGCGCACGGTGCCGTATTTTTCGATCAAGGCTTGGGCATTGGCAAGGTCGGCGTCGGTCTGGTCCAGGTCTTCGATCGTGCGATGCCAGAAGGCGCGTTCTTCCGCATTGCCGCGCGCATAGGCGAGAATCACGGGCAGCGTTACCTTGCCCTCGCGGAAATCATCGCCCACGGTTTTCCCCAGCGCGGCCTCGCTTGCGGCGTAATCCAAGGCATCGTCGATCAACTGAAAGGCGACGCCAAGGTTAGTGCCGAACCGGCGTAGGGCCTGAATTTCGTCTTCCGGCCGGTCGGCGACCACAGCGCCCACTTCGGCGGCGGCGGCGAAGAGCACGGCGGTTTTCGCCCCGATGACCTCAAGATATTGCGCTTCGGTGGTCGCAAGGTCGCCGGTGGTCAGAAGCTGATGCACTTCGCCTTCGGCAATGACGGCGGAGGCTTCGGAGAGCACGGCCAGCACGCGCAAGGAGCCGTCTTCGACCATCAGTTGAAAGGCGCGGGAGAAGAGAAAATCGCCCACCAGCACGCTCGACTTATTGCCGAAAATGGCATTGGCCGAGGCTGCGCCTCGGCGCAGCAAACTATCGTCCACCACATCATCGTGCAGCAGCGTTGCCGTGTGGATGAACTCGACGCAGGCAGCGAGTTTCTGGTGCCGGGTGCCCTGGTATCCGCAGAGTTGGGCGGCTGCCAGCGTAATCAGCGGGCGCAAGCGCTTGCCGCCCGCTGCGATCAAATGGCTGGCCAGTTGCGGGATGAGGGCGACGGGACTCTGCATCCGGTCGAGAATGATCTGATTGACCGCCGCCATATCCGTCGCCACCAGCGCGACGAGGCGATCCAGAGACGGGGCCGCCGGGGCAGTATCGGGCGAGGGCAGGGGTCGGGTCATGGCAGCGCGGCAATCCGTCTTTGGTTCGGGGCCTTGGTTAGGGCCTTGAGGCCGGTCTCACGTCTCGACGGGCGAGGTGCAAGCCCTTACTCTTCAGTCACATCCTTGCGGCGGGAGCATAGGCGGCGTACCCGCAGGGTCAAGTCAGATATGCCCGTGCGGCTGGTAACAAAGGCAAATCCTCGCGTGATCCCCCCCGATTCTCTCACGGAAACTCCCTTTTACGGCGGAAAGCTGCGCTTGCGGCAGCCAAGCACCGGCTATCGCGCCGCCATCGACCCGGTTTTGCTCGCGGCGAGCCTTGCGCCTCGGGCGGGGGCTGTTCTACTCGATTTAGGCTGCGGCGTTGGCGCGGCAAGCCTGTGCCTGCTGGCGCGGCGGCCCGATGTGGCGGTGATCGGCGTCGAGATCGATCCGCTTCTGGCCGAGCTTGCGCGCCAAAATGCCGCGCTCAACGGTTTTAGCGACCGCTTCACGGTGATCGACGGCGCGGCGGAGGTATTGACGGCCCAGGCGCTGCCGCCGATTGCGGCGCTGTTCAGCAACCCGCCGTTTCACGATCCGGCGGCGACGCCCTCGCCGGAAGCGCGGCGGGCGCGGGCGACTCACGGCGCGCTTCTGAGCGATTGGACGGCGCTTGCCGCCCGGCTGCTGCCCCATCGCGGTACCTTCAGCCTGATCTATCGGGCCGATGGGCTGGCGGAGGTTCTGGCGGCGCTGACCGGCGAGACTCGGTCCGGCCCGCGTTTCGGCGGCATTCGCGTCGCCCCGCTGTGGCCGCGCGCTGGAAGCCCGGCGAAGCGGCTGCTGATCCAGGCCAGCTTGGGGAGCCGCGCGCCGTTGGTGCTTCAGTCCGGGCTCGTGCTGCATGGCGCGGGATCGGCCTATACGCCGCAAACCGAGGCGATTTTGCGCGGGGAGGCGGCGTGGGAAATGCCTCCAACTGCGCCGGTTTCGGATATTACACCTTGACTATGTAGTCAGGTCGGGGTTCGACTACAGCCTCTCGTTGCTGGTGCGTGGATACTATGCTTCCTATTAGTCTTTGTCGGGGTTGCGCGTGAGCGGTTTGCCCCTCTCAATTCCAGCCCAGGCGATGCAGTCGCTACGCCTTGCGATCCCGATTATCGTCGGGCAATTGGCGCTCGTCGGCATGAATCTGGTCGGAACGCTGCTGCTCGGGCGGATCGGCACTGACGCGATGGCGGCGGGGGCCTTGGGAAGCGCCTTCTTTTTTTCCGCCGCCGTCATTGCCAATGGGGTGCTGTCGTCCACCGGCGTGATGGTGGCGCAGGCGGAAGGCCAGGGCGACTCGCGGCGGGCGGCTGGATATGCCCAGCGCGGCGTGCTGCTGGCGATGCTTCTGGCGGCCCCTGCCGGGGCTTTGCTTTTCTGTGCGCCCTATTTTCTGGCGGCCATCGGGCAAGAGCCGACGCTGGTGGCGCTCACCGGGGAGTATCTCCAGGCGCTTGCGCCGGGGATGCTGCCCTATGCCATCGTGCTGGCCTTACGCTATTTTCTGGCGGCGATTGAGCGCCCGTTGATCGGCACGATCATGGCGATCTTTGGCGTGCTGGTGGAACTGCTGGTCGGGCACGCGCTGCTGTCGGGCTGGGTTGGCGCGCCGATGGGGGTGGCCGGAGTCGGGATTGCCGTCATGGCCGGGTGTTTTGCGATGATGGGCGGCATGCTGCTCTACTTGCGCTTTGCGGCCCCGGTGCGCGCTTATGGGCTGCATCGGCGCGGATTGGCGACGGCGGGCCAATTGGCCGATCTCTGGCGCATCGGCTGGCCTATGGGCGTGGCTTTTGGCGCGGAAACGCTGTTTTTTATGCTAACGACGACGCTGGCGGGGTTTTTCACCCAAGCCGAGGTTGCGGCCCATAGCATCGGCTATCAGAGCATCACCACGGCGTTCATGATCGCCGTCGGCCTTTCGCACGCGACGATGGTGCGCGTGGCGCGCGCGGCGGGGGAGGGCGACCTTGTGGCGGTGCGCCGGATCGGTTGGGCCGGGATCGGCCTCGGGATCGTTGGCATGGGCGGAACTGGCCTGTGTCTTGCCGTCGGCGGGCGCTGGATTGCCGCATTGTTTCTTGATCCCACCAAACCCGATGCGGCGGCGGTGTTCGATTTCGCGGCACCCCTGCTGGTGATCGCGGCGCTGTTCCAACTCTTCGACGGCACCCAGGCGATTGCCGCCGGGGCCTTGCGCGGCCTGAAGGATTCGCGCGGACCAATGGTGATCGGGTTGATCGCCTATTGGCCGATCGGCATGGCGAGCGGGGCGATTCTCGGCTTTTGGCTCGATCTGCGCTTGGTCGGCCTGTGGAGCGGCCTTGCCCTCGGCCTTGCGGTGGCAGCGGTGGCGCTCACCGTGCGCTTTCATCTGAAATCGCGGCGCTTGCCAGAACCCGCGAAAGGGTGAAAAGTGACGTCATGTTCGGCTTCTCTCTCGGAAAACTCCTTGTTCTCGTTGTCGCCTGCGTCGTCGGCTGGATGCTGCTGACCAAGCTGCGCGCGGTTCCGCCCGCAACCCGCCGTGC
>NZ_LAJY01000239.1 GCF_000963705.1 Elstera litoralis
AAATGGGCGTGCGGCCGGGCGAGTTTCGCATCCGCTTCCACGGATTGCAGCGTGTCGATGGCGTTCTTCGGAATCGTCAGAAGTTCGTTCATGGCGTTGCCGCTCCTTTTGGGTTGCTACCTTAAGGAACGCGCCAGCGCCGATTTGGTTTCATCAATCAAGAATCCAAGGACATCAACAGATCATCGATCCGCATTGTCGAGAAGTTCGAGAAACTGTCCGAAACCGCATAGGGTAGAATAATCAACTCCTTATGCCGCACCGCCCCGCATGTATAGACGACGTTCGGCACATAGCCCGCCCGTTCGGACGGGTCGGGATGGACGAGCGGGGCTTGCGAGCGCGCCAGAATTTTCGACGGATCGTCCTTATCCAGCAGCACGGCACCAATGGAATATTTGCGCACCGGCCCGACGCCGTGGGTGAAGAGCAACCAGCCATCGTCCAGTTCAATCGGCGAACCGCAATTGCCGATCTGCACAAACTCCCAGGGGAATTTCGGGGTTAGCAGCAAGGTGCCGTGGTCCCAACGATAGAGATCGTCCGAATAGAGCAGGTACAGATTCTCGCCGTCATAGCGGGCGATCATGGCGTAGCGCCCATTGATTTTGCGCGGAAACAGCGCCATGCCCTTGCCGCCCGCTGCCGTGCCCGCCAAAGGGGTGAGGCGGAAGGATTGGAAATCGCGGGTTTCCAGCAATTCCGAGCGAATGGCGCTGCCGTCATAGGCGGTATAGGTCGCGTAGAACATCGTCGCATCGCCCGCGGCAAACGCCACGAAGCGCGCATCTTCAATCCCGCGCGATTGGGCCAGAGTGAGCGGAAAAATCACCCGTTCGCTCATTTCTTCTTCGGGCCGGAAGGCGATGTCCACCGTATCGCCCATCGGGCCGGGCGTGCGGGTGCGCAGTTTGGGGATTGTCGCCAGCCGCGCGATGGGGTCCACCGTTACGCTGCCGTCGGCATCGATACTGCCAACCCGGAAGGTGAGGGAAGAAATATGCCCCTCGCCGACCGCGCGTAAACTCAGAATAAAGCGGCAACCGCCCACGGGTGCCCCGGTTTGATCGGGATGGGCGACGATGCTCGGATTAAAGAGGGCTGCCGATTCGAACGCATATTCATTCAGAAAATAAGAGCCGACCAACTGCCGCTGCGCGGTGGTGAAAACGCTATGGGGAAGGAGAGCTTCTTCCATCTCATCGGCGCGCGCTTCGAAGATTTCGAGCAAATTGCGGTGGCGGCCTTGGAAGTTTTCCAGCACGTCCGTGAGCAGCATCGCGGTGGTGTCGGCGTCCAGCGCCATCACATGATCGACGATGCGATTGGCGCGGGTTCGCTCTTTTTCCTTCAGCGGGCGCGGATCGACCGAGGGCTTGAACGGGCGCACGACAACGCGGGCCGGGTCCGGGTGAAGATAGAGAGCCTGACGGTTCAGAAACGTCGCTTGGGGCACAATTGGCTCGATTTCTAGTGAAGGAAACGCAAGGAAGCTTTACGGATGGGCGGCGCGGAAGGGCACGAGCGTGCCCGTGGGCCGCACCCGTGTGATGCGGACCAATTGGCGGATTTCGGCGAGGCTCAGCAGGTAGGACACCACCGATTCACCGCCCCGATTCTCGTTGGGCCGGTCGCGGTGCAGCCCGTCGCGGCAGCTTCCGGTATCGAAATCGACCAACGGCACCTCAAGGTCATTATGGCCGAGAAACCAGGAAAAGCAGGTGATTGCTTGGGTTTTCCACGCGTCGTCCCGCTCGGCCCGCCACGCCGCAAGACAGGCGGAGAGCGCCGCCGTGGCTTCCAGCGGTTGCTGATCGAAGGGCTGGGGCGCACAGCGCTCGGTGCCGAACGTGTCGGACCCGACCGGGCGGAAGCAGCCGTTCTCGGCGGTTTGCTGGCGCATCAACCAGCGCAGGGTCCGCAGCCCCGTGTCCAGATAGAGTGGCGTTTCCGTGGCAACCCCGGTGGCAATCAGCGCTTGGCACAGCCGGGCATTGTCGTAGGACAGGCCGGATTCGAACCAGGGCCACTCGGGCGTTTCACTGTCGCGCAAGCGTGCGATCAGCTTGGCCGCAAGGCGGTGGCGCAGGCGGTTGGCCTCCGGGATCGGCGTGAGTGTATCGCAATAAGCATCGAGCCCCAGCAGGGCAAAGGCCCAGGCGCGGGGGGAGGTGAAACTTTCGACACTGGGGAGAGCTTCGCAAAACAGCCCCTCGGCCCACAGGCGGCGCGATGCCCGCGTATCGTCGCGCGCGCAGGTGCCCAAAGCCCACAGCGTGCGCCCGTGACTGTCTTCGGAGCCGGTATCTTCCAGCCACTGCCGCTGAAAACTCATGAAATTGCGAAACCGCCGCGTATCGGGATTCCAGGCATCCTGGACGAAGGCGGCAAAGCGCGTCGTTAGAACTTCTGGCAGGCCCGCTTCGGCGGGATGATTGAGCGCGCAAGCCAGCAGCAGCGCGCGCGCGTTATCGTCGACGCAATAGCCGTGCGACCGATCGGGAATGGAATGAACCGCGTGCTGGAACAGGCCGGTATCGTCGCACATCGACAGGAAATACCCGAGCCGCATATCGGGCGGCAGGAGCTCTTCCGGCGCGGGCGGGAGTTCGTCGCGCTGCGCGATCAGCGTGAGGTGCGGCGCGCGTGGGACGGCATCGAAAATTTCCCAGTAGCGATCCGCCGTGCGCGCCCAGGTCATCGACCGGCTATCGGCATAGGCGCGCGTGCGTAAGGATTGGCGGCGCGTGTCGTCGGTTAAGAGATCGGAAATCTCGCGCCCAAGCGCTGCCGAATCACCGAAAGGCACCAACACGCCGCGCCCATCGGCCAGCAGTTCTTCGGCGTGCCAATAGGGCGTTGACACGACGGCTTTGCCGAGGCCGAAACTATAGGCCAAGGTGCCCGATGTCATCTGCGCCTCATTCAAATAAGGCGTTACATAGACATCGCAGGCGGCGATGAAATCCAGCAGCGTTTCGTAATCGACGAACTGATCGAGAAAAACGATATGGTCGGTCAGCCCAAGCGCTTGTACCCGGTCCATCAATCCGCGCCGATAGGTTTCGCCGTGATGGCGCACGAGGGTGGGGTGCGTCGCGCCCAGAATCACGTACAGCGCATCGGGGCGGCTTTTCAGAATCGACGGCATCGCCTCGATCATCACCTCGATACCCTTATTGGGGGAGAGGAGCCCGAAGGTGAGAATCACCATCCGCCCGGCAAAGCCGCAGCGCAGCTTTGCCGCTTCCGGCTCGCTAAACCGAACATCGGGGATGCCGTGGGGGATGACGGCGATTTTATCGGCGGGAACGCCATAGACCGTTTGCAGCAGAACGCGGCCTTTTTCGGCCATCACGATTACTTTTGCGGAGGCGGCAACAATCTCGTCGAGCACGCGCCGTTGCGCGCGCGTTGGGGTTTTCAGAACCGTGTGCAGGGTCGTGACCACCGGCATGGTCAGCCGTTCCAACAGCCCAACGATCGCGCCGCCGGCCTCGCCCCCAAAAATGCCAAACTCATGCTGAAGCGAGACAAGATCGATCCGCGACGTGTTTAAAACATCGCTCGCCTGCCGATAGTCGCTGAGGCAGGCTTCGCGGATCTGCACATTCACCATCGGCGGATAATCGTAATGATGCCCCGTATCGGTCATCGCGACGATCCCCGTTTGCACCTGGGGCCGCGCGACCGAGATGGCGCGGTGCAGATCGGTTGTGAAGGTTGCGATACCGCAGCGCCGGGGCAGGGCATTGCCGATAACGGCGAGACGCCGTAGGGCGGGGGCTTGGGGCATTATCCTCTCCAACTCTGCACCGCGCGAGGCCGCGCGCCGCGATGACCTAGAGCATCGAGCGTCAAATGTGACGCACGATGCTCTAGGTTTATTTTGGCCCTCGCCGCCCGGTGCGTTTGACGCGCCAAGCGCATCGCCGGGCGCATCCGCGCCCTTGGCCGCCGCCTCAATGGCGGCTTTTAGAGCCGCGCGGCTCTAGAAAACCCCGATCAGCGCGGACGCAATTTGGGGCGATAGCTCGGCTGCCCGCCTTTCGGCCAAACCGGCGCGAGCGGGGGGGAATCGCCTTAAAATCCGTCGCCGCAAGAAGGGTTTCGGCGACGGGCACGAGCCCTAGGGCAAGATCGCGGTGCGGTCCGTCCTGCGGATCTTCCATAGAGGGGGGCGGGGGATCTTGAAGCGTGGGGGGAAAACGGTTCATGGCGTAAACTCCAAAATCCTGCCGGACGAGCCCGCACGGCGTGGGACCCTCTTCCGGCGAAAGCGGCTGATGCCTGCAAGGCTACGCGGCGGCGGCCGGTCTGGGCAGGGACGGGAACTACTCAAGACAGGGGTTTAGGCGACCGCTGCAACGGCGACGGGCTGCACCCGAGGCACCGCGTGGGATTCTACGAACCAAAGCTGCTGATCGATCCCGCGCGAAATCTCGGTCAATAGATCGGCAGTATCGGCATCGCCCGCGTCGGTGCTGAGGGTGCTGGCGTCGCGGATGGCTTGGCTGAAGGCGGCAAGGCTGGCCGAAACGGCAAACACATGCTCGGCAACTTCCGCGACGCCCAGCGGATACGGCAGCAGATACGAGCGCTCGGCGGCGACGCGAATCGTCCCGAAGGCGGTGCCGCCCAGCCCGCCCGCGCGCTCGGCAATTTTATCGGCGACGGCCCCAACCTCGGTCGCGACACTGTCGAAAAGCTCGTGGATCGCCATAAAGCCCGGCCCCCGCACGTTCCAATGGGCCTGCTTCAGTTGGGCTTGCAGATCGATTGCCGCCGCCAAATGCTTATTCAGCACGGCGACGGATTGGAGGCGAATCGCTTCGGGTAGCGTATTATGCGTAAACAGCATGAGGGGGGCTCCAATCAGGAAAACTCGGCGATAGGGCCGTGTGCGGTTGTCGCGCAGCGGGGCAAATCAATCGGCCTTGACTATCCTTTGAAACGCCAATCTCGGTTGATGGTTCCGTCGGCGGCTTCCGATCTTGACCGCGTCGCAAAACTCCCCGACCCTGCGCCGATGAGCGAACGAACCCTGCATAATCTGGCGGTGGCGGAAGAGCATGCCGCCGAATTGGCCGATCTGTTTCGGCTGCTGGGCGATCCCAGCCGCCTGCGCATTGTGCTGGCCTGCCTTGATGGCCCTATTGGCGTCTCGGAAATTGCCGAGCGCTTGGGGCTGAGCGTGTCGCTGGTCAGCCATCATCTGCGGCTCCTGAAGGCCGCGCGCATCGTGAAGGGCACCCGGCAGGGCAAGAATATTTTCTATGCTGCCGCCGACGATCACATCCGCTGCGTCATTTCCGATCTCGCCGAGCATATCGTCGAGGAAGATGATATCGATACTTGAACAATCGTTCAATTGTTCGTAGGGTGAGGGCGTCAGAAAGTGAGGCCCTCCTATGGCTGTCATCGCCCTTACCCGTTTGCTGCCGAGTGTGCGCGAGTGTGCCGACTGCCGCACGCGCTTCGAAAGCCGCCTTGCTCAAGGCCTGAACCGTGCCCTCCCGCAAGGGCGCGATCATCTCGATCTATCGGAGGCCGAGCAAGCCGTTGCCGAGGAAATTGCGGCGGAGCTGGCGGGCGCGCACGCGCATCACGCTCACGATCATCACGACCACTCGGGCCACGATCACGCCGGTCATACCCATGCGCCGGTCGATCTGAAAAAACTGGTGGAAAACGGCGGAAGCGGCCTTTCTCAGCCTCTCCGGTCTCTTGATCGCCGTGGGGCTGCTGCTCGATTGGACGCAAGGTGCGGAGAGCCGCTTCGCCTATGTGCCGGCGGCGGTCATCGCGCTTATACCCATCGGGCGCAAGGCGGTGGCTGCGGCGCGCAATGGCACCTTCTTTAGTATTGAAATGCTGGTGTCGATTGCCGCCATCGGCGCGTTCTTTATCGATGCGGTGGCGGAAGCGGCGGTGGTCGCGTTTCTGTTCATCATTGGCGAAATGCTGGAAGGCGTTGCCGCCGCCAAAGCGCGCGCCGGAATTCAAGCCCTGGCCGACCTCGTGCCGAAGGGGGCGACCGTCGTGCGGGACGGGCAGCGCATCGATCTGCCCATCGCCGATCTTACCCCCGGCATGCGGGTGGAAGTGGTGCCGGGCGGGCGGATTCCCTGCGATGGAACCATTGCCGCCGGGCAAACCAGCGTCGATCAATCCCCCGTTACCGGCGAATCGGTGCCGGTCGCCAAAACCGTCGGCGATACGGTTTTTGCGGGCAGCATCAATAGCGATGGCGTCATTCAAATCACCGTCGAAACCGCGAGCGCCGATAATACGATTGCCCGGATCATCGCGCTGGTGGAGCAAGCCGAAGGCGCGAAATCGCCGACTGCCCGGTTCATCGACCGCTTCAGCCGCTGGTACACGCCCAGCGTGACGCTGCTATCGCTGTTGGTAATCATGGTTCCGCCGCTGCTGTTGGGCGGCGATTGGTCGACCTGGGTCTATCGCGGCCTCACGCTGCTGCTGATCGCCTGCCCCTGCGCGCTGGTGCTGTCGACGCCCGCCGCCATTACCTCCGGCCTTGCTGCCGGGGCGCGGCGCGGGTTGCTGATGAAGGGCGGGGCGGTGCTGGAGAAGATCGGATCGGCGGCGATTATCGCTTTCGATAAAACTGGCACCCTCACCGAAGGCCGCCCCAGCGTAACCGATATTCTGCCGGTCGAGGCGACGCGGCGACGCTGCTGACCTGGCGGCGGCGGTCGAGCGTGGCTCCCATCATCCGCTG
>NZ_LAJY01000024.1 GCF_000963705.1 Elstera litoralis
ATCACCTTCGTCGGCGTGAACCTGACGTTCTTCCCGATGCACTTCTTGGGCCTCTCGGGCATGCCGCGCCGTATTCCGGATTATCCCGATGCGTTTGCGGGGTGGAACCAAGTGGCTTCCTACGGCGCATATCTGTCGTTCTTCGGCGCGCTGCTGTTCGTCTACATCGTCATCCGCACGCTGACCTCGGGTCAGAAGGTTGGCGCGAACTATTGGAATGCGGAAGATTCGACCCTGGAATGGACGGTAACCTCGCCGCCGCCGTTCCATACCTTCGATGAACTGCCGGTTCTGAAGGCCCCTTCGAACCACCATTGAGCCTAGGCCGGGGGCGTCTATGGGCGCTCCCGGATCGAATTCTGCCAAGCCGCCGCTCGGGGAGAGAGCAAGAGTGAGTGATGTAACCGTCAGCGTGGACACCAGGGGAGCCGTAGCGCAAGGCGCGACGGCGCGGGATTTCTTTGCCCTGCTGAAACCGCGCGTTATGTCGCTCGTTGTTTTTACCGGCGGCATTGGCCTGTTTCTCGCGCCGGGTGCGCTGCATCCGGTGCTGGCGTTTGCCGCGATCCTTTGCATTGCCGTGGGGGCCGGGGCGAGCGGGGCGATCAATATGTGGTACGACCGCGATATCGACGCGATCATGACCCGCACGCTGAACCGCCCGATTCCCAGTGGCCGCGTCGATCCCGCCGATGCTTTGGCGTTCGGGATCGTGCTGGCGGTCGCCTCGGTGATCGTCATGGGGCTGGCGGTCGGTTTTGCCGCCGCCCTGATGCTGGCGGTTTCCATCGCCTTTTATGTGTTCGTTTATACGATGTGGCTGAAGCGCCGCACGCCGCAGAATATCGTGATCGGCGGCGCGGCTGGGGCGTTTCCGCCGATGATCGGTTGGGCGGCGGTGACGGGCGATATTTCGCTCGCGAGCGTGCTGCTCTTCGCCATCATCTTCATGTGGACGCCCCCGCATTTCTGGGCGCTGGCCCTGTTCCGCTGCGAGGATTACACCCGCGCGGGCGTGCCGATGCTGCCCGTCACGGCGGGCGAGCCGGAAACCAAGAAACAGATTCTGCTCTATGCGCTCCTGCTGTGGCCGCTGACGTTGGCCCCCGTGCTGATCGGCACCCTGGGCGCGGTCTATGCCGGGGTGGCGCTAGTGCTGGGCGCGCTCTTCGTCGCGCAGGCCGTGGCCGTGGCGCGGGCGGATTTGGCTGCGACCCAGTATAAGGCGGCGAAACGCCTGTTCGGCTTTTCGATCCTCTATCTCTTCGCCCTCTTTGCCGTGATGCCGCTTGACCGCTGGGCCGGTCTGCCGGTTCCGGCGTGGATGATGTTCTAATGGCAGCGCCAATCCAAACCCCCTCGAAATCGCCGGAAGACCGCGCCAAGCGCGTGCGTGGCAAGAATCTGGCGATGCTCTGGACGCTGGTGGGCCTCGTGGTGCTGTTCTTCGCCATCACGATGGTTCAGGTCGGGCGGCTATGAGCGCGCAGGGTTCCGATAAGCGCAATCGGCGCACGCTGCTGTCGCTGGCGATGCTGGCGACCGGCATGCTGTGCCTCGCCTATGCGGCGGTGCCGCTCTATCAAATGTTCTGCCAGGTGACGGGCTTCGGCGGGGCGACGACGCGCGCGGAAACCGCCTCGACCCATACGGCGGAGCGCGTGATTATGGTGCGCTTCGATGCCAATACCGATGCCGCGCTGCCCTGGCGCTTCGAGCCGGTTCAGCGCAGCGTGGCGGTGAAATTGGGTGAAAACAGCCTGATTTTTTACCGCGCGAAGAATCTCTCAAAAGAGCCCATCACGGGCATTGCCTCCTTTAATGTCACACCGCTGAAAACCGGCGGCGTATTCAGCAAGGTCGCCTGCTTCTGCTTCGACGAGCAGACGTTGCAGCCCGGCGAGGAAATCGAAATGCCGGTGAGCTTCTACATCGATCCGGCGATGGCCGATGATCGGACGCTCGCCGACGTGAAAACCATCACCCTGTCCTACACCTTCTTTCGCGCGAAAGCGCAGACGGCGGCAGCGGCAGGGCCTAAAGCGGCGGCGGGCGGGTAAGGCCTAAAGCTTCTCTCTTAAGATATTCCCCTGCGGAATTGCCCAATTCAGTACGCCAACTCAGTACGACGGTAAGGAATAAAGGTTATGGCCCAACAAAAACATCCTTTCCATCTGGTCGATCCTAGCCCGTGGCCGCTGCTGTCGTCGCTGGCGGCGGGCGGTTTGGCGGGCGGTGCGATCCTGTATATGCACGGCAGCGGCCCGATTCTGCTGATTATCGCCTTCCTTGCGGTTCTCGGCTGCATGGCCGGTTGGTGGATGGATGTGGTGCGCGAAGGCGTGCATGAGGGCCATCACAATACGATTGTGAAGATCGGTCTGCGCTACGGCGTGATCTTCTTCATCATTTCGGAAGTCATGTTCTTCGTCGCCTTCTTCTGGGCTTTCTTTGACATGAGCCTGTTTCCGCGCTTGGGCCAATGGCCGCCGGAAGGGATTCAGGTTTTCAACCCGTTCGAACTGCCGCTGCTGAACACGCTGATTCTGCTGCTCTCGGGCACGACCGTGACTTGGGCGCATCACGCGCTGCTGCATAACGACCGCAAGGGGCTGGTGCAGGGCTTGGCGATCACGGTGGCCTTGGGCTTCATCTTCACGTTGCTGCAAGCCTATGAATATGCCCACGCGGCGTTCGGCTTCCGCGACGGGATTTACGCTTCCACCTTCTATCTGGCGACGGGCTTCCACGGCTTTCACGTGCTGGTCGGCACCATTTTCCTCGCGGTCTGCCTGTTCCGCGCGCAGAAGGGCCATTTCACGCCGGAAGCCCATGTGGGGTTCGAAGCGGCGGCTTGGTACTGGCATTTCGTCGATGCCGTGTGGCTGTTCCTCTTCGTCTGCATTTACTGGTGGGGCGGTGCCGGCGGCGTTGTCGCGGCGCATTAAGCCGAAGAGTTCCGGGAATGCAGGGAGGGGGCGCAGTTTGCGCCCCTTCTCGTTTTCGGCAGAATGCGCTACCTGACTGGTATGAGCTATCTTCAGGCGGAAAAACCGCTGAGCAATCTGCCCCTATTTCTTGCCGCCGGAATCGCTGTGGTGATTCTGATCGTGCTCGGCACGTGGCAATTGCAGCGTTTGGAGTGGAAGCAGGCGTTGATGACCGCGCGGCAAACCGCCGTGGCGGAAGAACCCCTGGCCCTGCTGCCGACGGGGGACGTCTCGACGATTGCCTTTCGGCGCTTGCGCCTGACCGGCTTCTACGATCCGCAGATTGAGTTTCACCTCTCCGGCCAGTCGCTCACCGGTACGCGCGGTATGAGCCAAGCGGGTTGGCACGTCGTCACCCCATTTCACTTGGCCGATGGGGCGGTCGTGATGGTCGATCGCGGTTTCGTGCCTTACGATTTGAAGGACCCGAGCCGCCGCGCGCCGGTGCCCTCGGGGGTGCAGAGCATCGAAGGGCTGATCCGCCCCCCCGGCCCGCGCGGCTGGATGGTGCCGGAAAATGATCTTCGCCAGAATGTCTGGTTCACCCTCGATCCCGAGGCGATGGCCCGCGCCGGTGGGCTTGCGGGGGTTGTGCCCTTCACGCTGGATTTGGTCGCCTCCAGCGCAGCGTCCGACGATTGGCCGCGTGGCGGGCAAACGCGGCTGGACCTACCGAATAACCATTTGCAATATGCCCTTACCTGGTATTCGTTGGCAGGGGTGCTGATTGTCGTCACGGGTCTGTTTGCGCGGGCGCGGCGGCGGGCGGCGTCGCGGACCACAGAGGAAGCACACGGATGACGGCACAGGCCGCTTATAAAAATCTCACCGATCATTTCGCCCGGATTGGCGCGTTGCGCGCCGTTGCCGGCATTCTGGGGTGGGACGCGGCAACGATGATGCCGAGCGGCAGCGCCGAAGCGCGCGCTGAGCAACAGGCGGCGCTGGATGTCGCCATTCACGAAAAGCTGAATGATCCGCGCGTGCAGGAATGGCTTGCCACCGCCGAAGGCGCGTCGCCTGAGGCAAAAGCCAATCTGCATGAAATTCGCCGCGATGTGGTGCATGCGACGGCGGTTCCTGCCGATTTGGTCGATGCCTTTGCGCGGGCCACTTCGGAATCAGAAATGACATGGCGCACCGCCCGCGCCGAGAATGATTTTGCGGCTTTGCTGCCCAAACTGCGCGTGCTTTTGGGCCTCGTCCGCGACATGGGGCAGGCGAAGGCTGAAGCCCTCGGCACTTCGGTTTACGATGCGCTGCTCGATCAGTTCGAGCCGGGCGGTCGGTCGGCCGACATCGATGTTCTGTTTGCCGATCTCGCCACGTTTCTGCCGGACCTCACCGAAAATGTGCTGGCGGCCCAAGCCCGTCGGCCGGCCCCGCTCGATCTGCCCGGCCCGTTCCCGGTCGCGACGCAAAAGGCGCTGGGCGAACGGTTGATGCGGGCGCTGGGGTTCGATTTCAATCGGGGGCGGCTCGATGTGTCGCACCATCCTTTCTGCGGCGGCGCGCCCGGCGATGTGCGCATCACCACGCGCTACAGCGAGGATAGTTTCTTTCCGGCGATGATGGGCGTGCTGCACGAAACCGGCCACGCCCTCTACGAAATCGGCCTTCCGCAACACCATCGCGGCCAGCCCATCGGTTATGCGCGCGGCATGAGCCTGCACGAAAGCCAATCGCTGTTAGTCGAGATGCAGGTCAGCCGCTCGCAGGCGTTCCTGACCTTCGCGACTCCCCTGATCCGCGAGGCGTTCGGCGGCAGCGGCCCGGCCTGGAGTGTGGAGAATCTCCGCGCCCATGCCACGCGCGTGGCGCGCGGTTTGATCCGGGTGAATGCCGATGAAGTCACTTATCCCGCCCATGTGATCCTGCGGTACCGGCTGGAGCGCGCGCTGATCGACGGATCTTTGGACCTCGCCGATCTGCCGGGCGCGTGGCGCGACGGCATGCAGGAACTCGTCGGCATCACCCCGCCCGATGATAAAGACGGCTGCCTGCAAGATATCCATTGGCCCGCCGGGCTGTTCGGCTATTTCCCCACCTATACGATGGGCGCGATGACGGCGGCGCAGCTTTATGCGGCGGCGCAAGCGGCGGTGCCGGAAATTCCCGATGAAATCGCCAAAGGCAATTTCGCGCCGCTGCTCGGTTGGCTGCGGGAAAAAATCCACGGCATCGGCTCGGCCCAGAGCACGCGCGATATTCTGATTGCCGCCACGGGGTCGCCCCTGTCGGTTACCTCCTTCCGCCGTCACCTGGAACAGCGGTATCTCCATGCTTAACCTTTTGCCTTAAGGACTGGACAGACTTTGCGCTATGTGAGCACGCGCGGTTCCGCGCCCGATCTGGCCTTCGATGATCTGTTGCTGACCGGCCTCGCCCGGGATGGCGGTCTCTACGTTCCGGCGGAATGGCCCAGTTTCACCCTGGCCGATTGGCGCGCATTGCGCGGCCTCTCGTACGCCGATCTCGCGACACGGCTGCTGGCCCCTTACGTCTGCTCGACCATTTCCGAAGAGGATTTGGCCGATATCGTCGCCAAAACCTATGCCGGGTTCCGGCATCCGGCCGTGGCCCCGCTCAAGCAGCTCGATACCAATTCCTACCTGATGGAGCTGTTCCACGGGCCGACGATTGCCTTCAAGGATTATGCCCTGCAACTCTTGGGGCGGCTGTTCGATCATGTGCTCGCGAAGCAGGGCAAGCGCGTCACGATCCTGGGGGCAACCTCCGGCGATACGGGCTCGGCGGCGATTGAAGCTTGCCGCGACCGCGACGCCGTGGATGTGTTCATTCTCTACCCCCACGGCCGCGTGTCGGACGTGCAGCGGCGGCAGATGACCACGGTTCCGGCCAAGAACGTGCGCGCGATTGCCGTAGAAGGCACCTTCGACGATTGCCAGGATATTGTGAAGGAACTCTTCGCGGATCTGGCTTTCCGCGATGCGGCGCATCTGTCGGCGGCGAATTCGATCAATTGGGCGCGGATCGTGGCGCAAATTGTTTATTATGTGTATGCGGCCTTGCAGCTCGGCGCGCCAGATCGGCACGTTAATTTCGCTGTGCCGACGGGGAATTTCGGCAATGTCTTCGCCGCCTATTGCGCCAAGCGCATGGGGCTGCCGATTGACCGGCTGGTAATCGGCACGAACCGCAACGATATTCTCACGCGCTTCTTCACCACGGGCGATATGTCGATTGCTGGGGTGGAGCCGAGCCTGTCGCCGTCGATGGATATTCAGGTGTCGAGCAATTTCGAGCGCCTGCTGTTCGATCTGCTGGAGCGCGATGGGCCGGAAGTGGCGCGCCGCATTGCCGAGTTCCGCGCCACCGGCAAACTGCATCTGGAAGCCGACCGGCTGAAGCGGGCACAGCGCCTCTTCTCCGCGACACAGCTTTCCGATGAGGATACGCTCACCACCATGCGCCGGGTGTACGAGCAGACCGGCGAGATTCTCGATCCCCATTCGGCGATTGCCGTTGGCAGTCTGCAGCGTTTGCAGGGCAATGACCGCGACCCGATGGTGGCGCTCGCCTGTGCCCATCCGGCGAAATTCCCGGCGGCGGTGCGTCAGGCCTTGGGCTTCGAAGCGCCGCTGCCGCCGCATCTTGGGCATCTGATGAATGCCAAGGAACGCTTTACCGTGCTGCCCGCGAAAGCGGCGGCGATTCGAGATTATGTGAGCGCCGAACTGCGCTTGGGAGCCTTCGCTTAATGGTGACTTTGTCCACGCTTCGCAACGGGCTCACGGTTCTAACCGACTATATGCCGGGGGCTGAAACTGTCTCCCTCGGTGTTTGGGTCGGCGTTGGCACGCGCGACGAAGCCGCCGAGCAGAACGGCATCGCGCATGTGCTAGAGCATATGGCCTTCAAAGGCACCTTGAGCCTGTCGGCGCGCGAGATCGCCGAGAAGATCGAGGACGTGGGCGGGCACCTCAACGCCTATACCACGCGCGAGCATACCGCCTATTACGCCAAGGTTTTGGCAGCCGATACGCCGCTCGCGGTGTCGTTGCTCGCTGATATTCTGCTGAACTCGGTGTTCGATGGGGAAGAGTTGACCCGCGAGCGCGCCGTGATTCTGCAAGAAATCGGCCAGGCGATGGACACGCCGGACGATGTTATTTTCGACCAGTTCCAGGAAATCGCCTACCCGGATCAGCCTTTGGGCCGCCCGGTGCTGGGGCGCGCCGAGATTGTCGAAAGCATCACGCGCGAGCAGCTTTCCGCCTACCTCAAGCGCCATTATCACCCGAAGAATATGATCGTCGCGGCGGCGGGGAAGATCGATCATGCCGCCTTTGAAGCGCTGGTGTCGGCAGCCTTTGGCGATATGACCGGCAGCGCCCTCGAAACTCTGCCGGCCCAAGCGCGCTATATCGGCGGCACGCAAATCGAGGCGCGCGACTTGGAGCAAAGCCATCTCGTCATCGGCTTTCCGACCGTCAGCGCCAATGATCCCGATTACTACGCCCTATCGGTCTATTCGACGATTCTGGGCGGCGGCATGTCCTCGCGTCTCTTCCAGGAAGTGCGCGAGAAGCGCGGGCTGGTTTATTCGGTCTATAGCTTCGCCTCCACCTACCGCGATACCGGCGTGATGGGGATTTACGCGGGCACCGGGCCGGACGAGTTGGCGAAACTCATCCCCGTCATCGCCGACGAAATCCAGCGCCTGCCCGATACGCTGACCGCGCCGGAAATCGCCCGCGCTCACGCCCAGTTGCGGGCCGGAACGCTGATGGCGCGCGAAAGCACCTCGGCGCGCGTCGAAGCCCTCGCGCAAAACTTCCTCACCTATGGCCGCACGGTCGAGGTGGCGGAAGTGCTAGAACGGCTGGCGGCGGTGAGTACCGACGATATTCGCCGCCTCGGGGGCCGCTTCATCACGGCGACGCCAACGCTGGCGTTGCTCGGGCCGGAAGCGACGTTGGACCCGATGGCCCTTTTTGCGGCCCGCCTGTCCCGCGCGGCGGCGTGACCCTATAGGGCGGGCGATGAGCCTTTTCGGACTGGGTTTTCCCGATTTGCAGCGGCGCGGTAGCCGCGTGCTGATCCGCCCGCCCCGCCTGAATGATTTCGCCCGCTGGGCCGAACTGCGGGCGGCGTCCCGCGCCTTTCTCGAACCCTGGGAGCCGAGCTGGGGGGAGGATGGGCTGTCGCGCCAACGCTTCCGCGCCCGGCTGACCGAACAGGGGCTGGCGTGGCGCGATGATCGCGGCTATGCGTTTTTCATCTTTGCGCTGGCCGATCACGGCCCAACAGGTGAGGGCGCGCTGGTGGGGGGGATCACCCTATCGGCGGTCCGGCGCGGTGTGGCGCAAATGGCCTCGGTCGGCTATTGGACCGGCGAGCCCTTCGCCCGCAAAGGCTATATGCGCGACGCCTTGCGCCTCGTGCTGGAGTTCGCGGCCAAAGACATCGAGTTGCACCGCGTCGAAGCCGCCTGCCTGCCGCGCAATCTCCCCAGCCGCGAGCTGCTGCTCACCTCGGGTTTTGTCGAAGAGGGGTTCGCGCAGCGCTATTTGAAGATCAATGGCGTCTGGGAGGATCATTGCCTGTTTGGGAAGATCGTTGGCGAGCCGGTGATGCCCTAAGCTAAACGCTCCCCGCACGGTGCAGCGCGCAACACCCGCTCGGTCGAGGCTGGATGCTTCAGCAGTTTCTCGGGCGGGCGGACCGGGCGTGTCACCAGATTGCCGCCGCAGTTGGGGCAGACGCCTGAAAACCCCCCTCGGCGCACGCTCGGCAAAAGGTGCATTCATAGGTACAGATCAGCGCATCGGCCTCGGGCGGCAAATCGCGGTCGCAGCATTCGCAGTTGGGGCGCAGGGCCAGCATGGGTGCACTTCCTCGGGCGGTTGACGTGCCCCCAGCATGGCGGCGCGGATTTCTGGCGTAAATGACAAGATGCCGCGATTTTCCGCCAAACGCCCGTTCTACAGCATCCCCTCGAACACCCGATCCGGCGGGCGGTGGCCGTCGGTGAAGGTTTTGATGTTGATGATGACGCGCTCGCCCATATCGACGCGTCCTTCCAAGGTGGCCGAGGCCATATGGGGCAGCAGCACGGCGGTTTTGGCGCGCAGCAGCTTGGGGTTGATATTGGGCTCGCGCTCATAGACATCGAGCCCCGCGCCGCCGATATCGCCCGCCAGCAGCAGATCGGCCAGGGTCTTTTCGTCGATGAGTTCGCCGCGCGCAGTATTAATAACGATGGCGTGTTTTTGAATGAGCTTCAGCCGCCGCGCCGAGAGAATATGGTAGGTCGCGGGCGTATGCGGGCAGTTGACCGAGACAATATCCATGCGCGCCAGCATCTGGTCGAGGCTTTCCCAATAGGTCGCCTCCAACTCGCCCTCAAGGTCCGCCGCCACCCGGTGCCGGTTGTGGTAATGCACCGAGAGGCCGAAGCCGCGCGCGCGCCGGGCAAGGGCGGTGCCGATGCGGCCCATGCCGACAATGCCAAGGCGCTTACCGTGAATCCGCCGCCCCAGCATCCAGTTTGGCGACCAGCCGTGCCATTCACCGTCGCGCAACACCCGCTCGCCTTCGGTAATGCGGCGGCAGACAGCAAGGATGAGGGCCATCGCCATATCGGCAGTATCCTCGGCCAAAAACGCCCGGCGTATTCGTAACCGTGATGCCTTTTTCCTTCGCGGCCTTCAGGTCGATATGATCGACGCCCGCGCCGAAGCTGGCGATCAGCTTCAGGTTCGGCCCGGCTTCGGCCAGCAAGGCTTCGTCGATGCGGTCGGTCACGGTCGGCACTAGCACGTCGGCGGTGCGCACGGCCTCGGTGAGCTGCTCCACGGTCAACGGCAGATCATCCAGGTTGAGCCGCGTGTCGAACAGCTCCATCATCCGGGTTTCGATCACGTCAGGCAGTTTGCGCGTGACGACAACGATGGGTTTCTTTCGGTTTGTCGGCATGCGGGCTCCCCCCCTAGAGGCAATCGATCATTTGTTTGGGCAGGGCGATAAAAGGCCCTGGGTTCAGCAAGGTCAATCTTGAAATCGCACCGCGCGGGTGCCAATGGTTCTGCCATGAAAAAAGTTTTTTGCGGCAATGCGATATCATCGATCCCTTTTGGCCCTCGCGGCCAGCGTGCTTTTGGCCCCGAGCGCCGGTTTGGCCCAGGGCACCGATACGTCGTTGCCGATCCCCCGCTTCGTCTCGCTGCGCTCCGACGAGGTGAATCTGCGCTTCGGCCCCGGCCAGCAATATCCCATCGAATGGGTGCTGAACCGCGCCA
Organism: Elstera litoralis; assembly: GCF_000963705.1. Classification (GTDB taxonomy): domain Bacteria; phylum Pseudomonadota; class Alphaproteobacteria; order Elsterales; family Elsteraceae; genus Elstera; species Elstera litoralis. The sequence continues at coordinate 10,256 of NZ_LAJY01000024.1, forward strand.
GCATGCCGGTGGAAATCACCCAAGAATATGAAACCTGGCGCAAAATCCGCGCGGTGGACGGCACCGAAGGCTGGGTGCATCAGCGCATGGTGGCGGGCAAGCGCACCGCCATCGTCATCGGCACCGAGCCGCAGATTCTCCGCCGCCGCCCGGAAGCCAATGGCCCCGCCGTGGCGCGGCTGGAGCCGGGGGTGATCGGCGATCTGAAAGAGTGCAAAGGCGATTGGTGCCGCCTGGAACTCCCCAAAGTGCGCGGCTGGCTGCGCCGGGCGGAGATTTGGGGCGTGTATCCGAAAGAGAATTTCGAGAATTAGCGGTCGCGCTAAGGCTTCGATTCCGGCGGCGGGTCGATGAGGGCAAAGCCCTTCGCCTGATACTCTTTGATGCAGGTCCAGACGTCGTCTTGCGCGCTTTTGGGATACTCGCCCCGCCACTGTGAGCAACTCCGAACCTCCCCCGTATTCGGGTGCCTCAGGCGATAGGCTTGGGTGAAATCGCACCCCGAAAGCGCGGTCACGGATAGGATCGAGACAAGATAAGGAAGCCGGAGGCGCATAATATCGGTCATCGTCCGATTCTCCTCGCGGAACTAAGTTTATGTCAGCGCGTAGATCACGGTCTCGCGCGTCTCCCGGTCTTCGAGGTCCAGCACCGTTGGGATCGTATAACGGGCAAGCTCAATCAGGCCGGTCTTGGGAACATAGGCCCGGCCTGGGTCGGCCAGGAGCACCGGCACGCCCCGCGCCGCCACAATCCGACCCCAGGCGATGGCTTTTTCCGCCAGGGGTTTTTCATAGCACATATCGCCGACCAGCAGCAGATCGATGCTCTCGGGCGGCGGGCTCGCCAGCAGGTCGGTGCTCAGCGCGCGCACCTGCGGCAGGCCATTGGCTTCGGCGTTCAGAGTGATGGCGGTGCAGGCGTAGACATCGATATCGGCGGCCAGTACCGAGACCGCGCCCGCCTTGGCGGCGGCGAGGGAGGTGATGCCGCAGCCCGCGCCCAAATCGAGCACGCGCTTGCCTGCGGCCAAGTCGGGGTTATCGAGCAGATAGCGCGCCAGCGCCTGCCCCCCCGGCCACGCAAAAGCCCAATAGGGCGGCGGCAGGTTCGATTGCTGCAACTCGGCCTCGGTCGCCTGCCACAGCGGCAGGGCCTCGTCGGCGAGATGAAGAAGCAGTTCGGGAACGGCGCTCGGCGGTTTCAGCGCCGTTTGGGCGCGGATGAAGGTGAGCGCGTCAGCCAAACAAGAATCCCCCAAGAAACAAAGGTATCAGCACCAGCCAGCCGACAAAGCGGTTGGCGCGGAACAGCAGCAGGCATTGATCGGGCTCGTCGATGCGCAGCCAGACCAACTGCCAAAGGAAGTGCGCCCCGGCGAACAGGGCGACGCTCAGCGCGAGCCCCCAGCCCCACCCGGCGGCCAGAATCGCCGCCGCCAGCAGGGCCACGGTTCCCGCGTAGAAAAAGCTCAACCAACGCCCGGTTGCTGCGCCGAAGCGCAGCGCGGTGGATTTCACGCCGATGCGCGCGTCGTCGTCCTTATCCTGATGGGCGTAGATCGTATCGTAGCCGAGCGTCCACAGAATCCCCGCGCCATAGAGCAGCAGGGCGGGCAGATCGAGGGTGCCGCGCACGGCGGTCCAGCCCATCAAAGCCCCCCAGTTGAAGGCGAGCCCCAGCACGAACTGCGGCCAATGGGTAACGCGCTTCATCAGCGGATAGACGGCGATCAGCAGCGTCGAGGCCAGCCCCAGGGCGATGGCGGTCTTGTTCAGCGCCAGCAGCACGGCGAGACCGATAAAACATTGCGCCGCGAGAAAAATACCCGCCTGCATCATCGAGACTTCGCCCGAGGCGAGCGGGCGCAGGGCGGTGCGGGCGACTTGCCGGTCGAACTCCCGGTCCATCATATCATTGACGGTGCAGCCCGCGCCGCGCATGGCGAGCGCCCCAATGGCGAACAGCAGGTACAGCCAAAGATTCTGCGAACCCGCCAGCGCGAGGCCCCACCAGCACGGGAACAGCAACAGCCAGGTGCCAATCGGTCGGTCGAGCCGCGCCAGCTTGGCATAGGGCCGCCAGGGCGCTGGCAAGAGGGCAATCAGGCCGGTTTCCTGAATATCGCTGCGGGTCGTGTTCATGGGCGGCATGATTGGCACAGCGTCTCAAGAAAACAAGGTGAATTGATCGCCAAGGGTCGGCGGCGGTGCAAAGCGCGTGCAATCGAGTTCCCACGCCGGGGCGGCGAGACCGTAGCGCGTGCGGGCGAGGCGCAAACGCTGGCCGATCATGTCCGCAACCGGCCCGGTGCCGCGAAAGCGCTCGCCGGGTTTCGCCTTATAGAGTTGCCCTTCGCGGCATTGGCGAATCAGCGACAGCACCCTTTCGGCCCGCTGCGGGCGATGTTCACGCAACCAGGCCTCCATGAGCGGGGCGACCTCCATCGGCAAGCGAATGAGAATGGCACTGGCGGTGCGCGCCCCGGCCTGCGCGGCTGCCTCTAGGATCGCCTCCAACTCGTGATCGTTAAGGCCGGGGATCATCGGCGAGGCGAAGACGGCGACGGGAACCCCGGCGTCCGAGAGCTGCCGGATCGCTTCGATCCGGCGGGCGGGGGTGGGGGCGCGTGGCTCGAGCAGACGGGCAAGGTCGCGGTCGAGCGTCGTGACGGAAATGGCAACCCGAACGAGATTCTGCGCCGCCATCGGGGCGAGAATATCCAAATCGCGGGTAATGAGCGCCGCCTTGGTGGTGATGCCGACCGGGTGCTGAAAGTCGCGCAGCACTTCCAGCACCTGCCGCATGAGGCCGAGGCTGCGTTCAATCGGCTGATAGGGATCGGTATTGGTGCCAATGGCGAGCGGCGCGACCTTATAACTCTTCTTCCGCAGGGCTTCGGTCAGCAGGCGCGGCGCATCGGGCTTAGCGATCAGCTTGGTTTCGAAATCCAGCCCCGGCGCGAGGCCCCAATAGGCGTGAGTCGGGCGGGCGAAACAATAGGCGCAGCCGTGCTCGCAACCGCGATAAATGTTAAGCGACTGGCGGAACGGCAAATCCAGCGCGGTTTGCTGGACGATGATGCTCTTGCTGGTATCGAAGCTTACCTCGGTGCGCGGCGGCGGCTGTTCCTCCTGGCTCCAGCCATCGTCGAGGGCGACGCGGGACAGAAGTTCATAGCGATTATCCGACGCCCCTATCGCGCCCCGGCCTTTCAGCACGGGGGCGGGCAGTTGGATATCGGTGAAGGCGGGCGAGGGCATGCCCGCGACTATAATGAAAGCTTAAGAACAAATAAAGAACATTTATATTTCGAGCAGGCCTTGATGTCGATTGCGGCGCAACAGGCTAGGAATGCCCGGCAAGGGGATCGTCCCCGAAGCGGTTTGGTCCCGTCGTGCCTTTGGTAACGTTGAGTACGATCAGAACGATCCAACCGATGATCGGCACAAGCCAGAGCAGCCACCACCAGCCAGATTTATCAATATCATGCATGCGGCGAAAAAAAACGGCGAAGCTGGGGAAGAATAATCCCAAGCTAACAAGCCCAGAGAAGACGCCGCTCATCGACTCGGGTTCAAATAGAGAGGCGGCAACCGAGGCAACAATCGAGAAAAGTGTGAAATACCAATATTCAGAACGCGACGCCCGGCCTTGGAAATCGAAGAATTTTCGCAGGCAGGTCTGGACTGACTCTTGAAAATTCATAACGAGGAGCCCCATACGGTTAAAGGATTAAACCTATGGATGCAAAAAATGTCGAGCTTCGGCAAATGAGTCAATCCTGAGAAAAATACCAGGAAGAACTATCGAGGCTTAGAGAAATAGGCGCGACATAGACCTGGACAAGGGCTGGAAAACTATATTTTTAACCGCGCCGATTTTCGCCGAAACGCTGCATCTGGGGGGCAGGCTCGCGCCTAAAGAGGGCGTAAGACGTCTCGGTTCTTTTTCAATTTCCTAAATCTAAGGATGCAACACATGACACGCTTTGCGAGCCTCGCGCTGGCGGGATTGATGATGACTGCCGTACCGGCTTCGGCGCAAACGGCGGCTTCCTGGGTGGGGCTGTTGCCGGGCAATATGCTGGTCGCAATCGACGGGCAAACGGCCCGCGTCGGCAAACCGATGGCGATTAAGGGCGTCGACGGCACAATCGTTGGGATCGACGTGCGCCCGGCCAATGGCAAGCTCTATGCCCTCACCCTCAGCGGCGGGCTCTATACGCTCGATCCGAAAACGGGCATGGCGACGCTGGCGAGCCAGCTCAGTCAAGGGGTGAATACCGGCTTGAACCCCGTCGTCGATTTCAACCCGGTCGCCGACCGGCTGCGCGTGCTCGGCGTCGATGGCGCGAGCTATCGTATCAATGTCGATAGCGGTATGGTCACGGTCGATGGCACGCTGAAATATGATCCCGCCGATGCCGCCGCCGGGAAAGCGCCGATGGTGCAGGCCGGGGCCTATAGCAATTCTTTCGCTGGAACCAAGGAAACCGGGCTCTATGATATCGATAGCGCGCTCGGCACCTTCCTGGTGCAGGCCCCGCCCAACGACGGGATTCTGAAAACACGCGGGGCTTTAGGCGTGAAACTCAGCGCGCCCATCGCCTTCGACATCGTCGCCGACGGTACGGGCGGCAACCTTGGGTATCTCGTGTTGGGTAAAAGCCTCTATACGGTCGATATCGCCACGGGCAAGACGACGAAAAAAGTCCGATCTGAAAGGCCTCTCCGGTAGCCTGCGCGATATTGCGGCTTTGCCGAAGATGTAAGGCGGGTTCCGAGAGGGCCTTTCGCCCTCTCGGGCTCTCCCAACCAGGGCCAACGGCCTATTTCGCGTTCATCCGAATCGCGCCATCCAGGCGAATGGTGGAGCCGTTCAGCATGGTCTGGCGGCAGATGGTGAGAACCAACGCCGCGTAATCTTCCGCTGTGCCGAGGCGTGAGGGGAAGGGGACGGAGGCGGCGAGGCTCTCTTGCACCGCAGGCGGCATGGCGGCCAACATCGGCGTGCCGAAAATCCCCGGCGCAATCGTCATCACGCGCACGCCTTTGCCCGCGAACTCGCGCGCCAGCGGCAGCGTCATCGCCGCAACCCCGCCTTTCGAGGCGGCATAGGCGGCTTGGCCGATCTGGCCTTCGAAAGCGGCGACCGAGGCCGTGGTGATAATCACGCCGCGCTCGCCTTCGGCCAGGGGCTCTAGCGCCAGCATGCCTGCTGCGGCAACGCGCAGGGCATTGAACGTGCCAATCAGATTAACCGAAATGACTTTGCTGAAGGCATTCGAGCGCCATCGGCCCGTCGCGTCCCACCGCGCGCGCGGCGGGGGCAATCCCGGCGCAGGCGACGAGAATGCGGGCGGGGCCGTGGGCGGCGGCGGCTTTGTCGATGGCGCTTTCGACGGCGGCGGCATCGCTCACATCCGCCGGGCAGGCGAGCGCGCCCAAGCTGGCGGCGGCATCATCGAGCTTTGCGCCGGGCAGATCGATCAGCGCGACTTTCGCCCCCGCTGCAATCAGCGCTTGCGCCGTGCCATAGCCGAGGCCCGATGCGCCGCCCGTGACGAGGGCGGCCTGTCCTACGATATCCATGCGTTTCTCTCCCGAACCTTGGTGGTGTTTCTCTGAGGCGCGACGATGCGGCGGCTTTCCGTGAAGGTCAAGTCGCCCCGCGACTAAGCCCCCGTAAGAGGGCCGTGATGACGGCGAGATAGTTTCCCTGCACGTCGGCTTCGGCAGCGGCGGCCCGGTCGAACAGCGCATCCAGCAGATCGGTGAGAACAGCGGCGGGGACAGGCGGCAACGCCCCGCTGGTAAGGGCCGCTTCCACCCCTTCGGCCAGGCTGGCGCGGGCCAGATCGAGCGTCACCGTCTCCGCCTGTCCCAGCACGGAAGGCGCTTCGACGAGCAGAAGCCGCCGTCGCCCAGCGTCGCCCATCGCTGCCAGATAGGCCGCGCCACCATCGATCAGCGCCGCAATCGGATCGGCGGGCGTCGCCGTTGCGGCCTCGATCGCAGTAACGAGCGCGCGCTGTTCGGCCTCGATCACGGCGCGGAATAGGTCGATTTTATCGGCGAAATGATGGTAGAGCGCGCCGCGCGTCACCCCGGCGGCGGTAACAATCTCCGGCGTGCCGGTCGCGCTATAGCCCTGCGCGGCGAAGAGGGCGCGCGCAGCGCTTACCAGGCGCTCCGCGTGGCAGCGCGCCGGTCGGCTTGTGGCACAGGGGCCGGGCGTGGCTTTCCCTCTTGCATACGTGCAGCCTGTATGTTTAAAGATAGATACAGGCTGCTTGTATCATTCATTCCCGATTTCGCCTAGGAGGTTCCGATGCGCTGCACGGCCTATTACCCCGTTCTTCTCACCGATAAGGTTGCGGAAACCGCGCGCTTTTACGAAGCCCATTTCGGCTTTTTCCGGGCGTTCGAGAGCGATTGGTACGTGCATCTCCAATCCAGGACCGATGCCGCGATCAATCTGGCGGTGCTGGATTATCGGCACGAAACGATTCCGGCGCCGGGACGGGCTCCCAGCGCCGGACTGATTCTGAACTTCGAGGTCGAAGCCGTGGAAGCCGAATATGCGCGCCTCACGGCGGCGGGGCTGCCGATTCTGCTGAGCTTACGCAGCGAAAGCTTCGGGCAGCGCCATTTCATTACCGCCGATCCGAACGGGGTGCTGATCGACATCATCACCCCGATTCCGCCGAGTGCCGAGTTCGCAGGCCAATATACGCCGGAAACCCTGGCCCGGATTGATGCGGCTCAGGCCGTGCGAACCGACTGAACGAAGCCTTCGACTTCCTGCTTGAGCTTATCGGACTGGTTGGCGAGCGTTGCGGCGGCGCTCAGCACATGGGCGGCCGACGTGCCGGTTTCGGCAGCCACCGCCGAAACGGTGGTGACGGCGCGGGAGGCTTCTTCCGTGCCGCTCGCCGCCTGCTGAACATTGCGGCTGATCTCGCCGGTTGCGGCCCCTTGCTGCTCGATCGCGGCGGCAATCGTCGTGGTAATATCGTTGATCTGGCCGATGACCGTGCCGATCGCGCCGATCTCCGTCACGGTTTCCGAGGTCGCCGATTGGATCTGGTTAACCTGCGTCTGGATTTCCTGGGTCGCCTGGGCGGTTTGATTGGCCAGCGTTTTCACTTCGGCAGCGACCACGGCAAAGCCCTTCCCGGCTTCCCCGGCGCGGGCGGCTTCGATGGTGGCGTTCAGGGCGAGAAGATTGGTCTGGCTGGCAATCGATTCGATGATCTGCACGATTTCGCCGATGCGCTGGGCGGCAACCGCAAGGCCGCTCACCGACCGGCTGGTTTTCTCGGCCTGGCTTACCGCTTGCCCGGCAATCGTGGTGGATTGCGAGACTTGGCGGGAGATTTCGCGGATTGAGGCCGACAGTTCCTCAGCGGCGGCGGCGACCGAATGCACATTCGTTGCGGTTTGTTCGACGGCGGCAACGGCGGTTTGGGTTTGCTGATTGGTGCTATCGGCGGCGGCGGTCATCGAGCGCGCGTCGATATTGAGATCGCGCGCCGAAGTGCCGAGGGCTTCGACGACGGCACTGACGCTGCGCTCGAAGCGGTCGGCGAGATCGCGCATCGCGGCGGCGCGTTCGGCGGCGGCGCGGGCTTTGGCGGCTTCCTGCTCGGTGGTGAGGCGCTGCACTTCTGCCGCATTATCCTTGAACACCTGCACGGCTGCGGCCATTTCGCCCACTTCATCGCCGCGCCCGGTGCCCGGAATGGTGACGGAGAGGTCGCCCTTGGCGAGTTTGCGCATCACCTCGGCCAGAGTGCGCAAGGGGCGCACTGCACTCATCGACCAGAAGGCAAGGCCGATGCCGAGCAAAACCGCCCCGCCGACCAGCCCGAGGGCGAGAAGCTGGAAGCCGCGCGCCACTTGGCTGGCCTTGTGGGCAATGGCATTATTCTTCTGCTCTTGCAGATCGATGAATTGATTGATGCGCCCCAGCCATTCGACGAAGAGCGGGCGGGATTGCTCGACACTCTTTTTGATCTGCTCGGCATCGCCCTTCTGCTGCGCATCGAGCGCCTGCTTGATGAGCGGCAGGGTTTTGGCTTCGGTTTCCTTGATACTCGCCAGCAAGCGGCGCTCTTCGGGGGCGATATCCGTGCGCGCTGCGAAGAGTTTATCGAGCGGGTCGGCGGCTTCGGCATAGAAGCGCGTCAGTTTTTCGATCTCGCTCACCACGGCGCGGGCGGCGGTGGCATCGGTGACGAGCACCAGATCGCGCACATTGATCGCGCGGTCGTGGACACTACCGCGAAAATTGATCGCATAGCGCTGTTTGACACCGTTGACGTCGTTAACTTCGGTCAAACCCGCGTCGATCTTACTCACTTCGCGGATACTGATAATGGCTTGGGCCACCATCAGCACAAGAATTGCGGCAAATCCAAGGGCCAAGCGCGGCCCGATCCGCATAGACTTCAGGATCGCCATTCGAATCTCGCAATATGACTAGGGGGAAAAAACAAAGCGCCGAGGGACCTTAACGGTGTCTTTATCTGGGTTCAAGGATGGCACTCTGCCTAGCCCTCTGAAGAGGAGTGCTAAAATAATCAGGAGTGATGGCG
>NZ_LAJY01000240.1 GCF_000963705.1 Elstera litoralis
GGCGGTCGCCTAGGGGGCGATTGCCGTAAGGTCGATCTCCCTGCGGACGGTCACCCTGGGGACGATTGCCGTAGGGCCGATCCCCTTGAGGGCGGTCGCCTTGGGGGCGATTGCCGTAGGTCGATCTCCGGGCGGACGCTTTCCGCCGCCGCCCGCGCCTGCGGGACGATTGCCGCCGGGGCGGTTTCCGGGGGGCCGACGGCCCGACGAATGGTCGTTCAACCCCAAGGCCTCCGAGTGCGAGAAGCATCGGATTTGGCCCGGCCCCGCCAGGGCGAGCCTGTCGGGACGGGTGCAGCTAAGGAGGAAACAAGCGCCATTAGTCGGGTTACTCTATTCTGCGTCGACGGGTGGGTGGAAAACAGATTATCCGCCCCCGCCCCGCTCAAGGGATTGTAGATGAACACATGGGCCGAGGCCGGGTTGCGTTCGGCTGTCAGGTTTACGCGACCTTGGGCATAGGCTTCAATCTTTTGTAGGGCTGTGGCGAGCGCTTCAGGGTTGCCACAAATCGACGCGCCGGTTTTATCGGCCTCATATTCGCGCGTCCGCGAGATCGCCATTTGCACCAGCATGGCCATAATCGGGGCCAAAAGCATCAAAATCACCGCGCCGATGCCGCCCACGCCGCCACCCTCGCGGTTATTGTGGGAGGGGGTAAGGATCATAGCGAAATTCGCCAGCATGCCAATCGCGCCCGCCAGCGTTGCGGTAATCGTCATGGTCAGCGTGTCGCGGTTTTTGATATGGGCGATTTCATGGGCGACGACGGCGGCGATTTCGTCGCGGTCGAGAATCTCCAAGAGGCCCGAGGTAACGGCAACCACGCCTTTTTCAGGATTGCGCCCCGTGGCAAAGGCGTTTGGCTGGCCCTCGTGCATCAAATAGAGGCGCGGCATGGGAATTTCCGCCCGGCGCGCCAGATCGGCGACGATCTGATAGAGCTCCGGCGCGTCGTTCGGCGCGAGCGGCTGAGCGTGGTGCATGCTGAGCACCAGCGAATCGGACGTCCAATAGGCGAAGAAATTCATCGCGGCGGCGACCAAAAACGCGATCAGCATGCCGCCCTGGCCGGCAATCAAATAGCCGACAACACCGAAAACGGCGGTGAGCCCCGCCAGCAGCAAAAATGTGCGCGCGTTCATCGTGAAACGCCTCCCTAACCGTCCAACCGTGCAAACGCAGCCCTTGCGCCCCTGGGTTAGGCTTGTATGTAAGAAGGCTAGTGCTTCAATCAAGAAAACCGAAGCGGAGACCGCGACGATGCCCGAAAAAACCGAGATGTCTGAGAAACCGAAACCGGAAACGCTGCCGCCCGTCCCCCCCGCGCCGGAAACCAAACCGACCGAGACCAAACCCCCAAAAGAATTCGGCGGCCCCCAAGGCCCGGAGCCGACGCGCTTCGGCGATTGGGAAAAGAACGGGCGGTGTTCGGATTTTTAAGGGTGGGCGGGGCGCTAAACGCATCTACCCCGAAACAGATTGATTAGCTCGCTGCAAGCGTTGCTTGGCAAGTTGTACGAGAGATTGCAAGCCTGGAGCCGGGTGGGACTCGAAGCGGCGGACCAACTCCTCTAAAGCCTTTCGGGCAAGTTCCGGGGCGTGAGGATGCTGAATATAAGCTTGTTCGCTTAAGGCGGTCGCAACGGCGCGCAGGGTATCGACGGCTTGGGAGGAGCCAAAGCGGCTTACAACCCCGTCGAGTTCTGCGAGGGCCTCCGGGGTGCGACCAACATGGCGCAAACTGATACCCCGGTTGACATGTAGCCAAGGTAAATATTTCTCAATCAGCGGTTCAGTTCGGGCGTCATAGCGTTGAATATTACCATCAATCGACCCTAGAGCGGTCTGCCAACCGTTCGAGGATGTGCGCGAAACGGCTCCAATATAGGCTTCATGTGCCTGTAGATATTGTCCTATAGTGTCGGGTGATTTTGATTCCCCCGCGATTTTCTCTAATTTATCTAATAATTTAACGGCGTCGTTCAATCTATTCGGCCAAGTG
>NZ_LAJY01000241.1 GCF_000963705.1 Elstera litoralis
ACAGTAACTTGTTAACGGCCTGTGGGGGCCGATCCTGTTAGGGATCGCCCGGCGAAGAGTCGCCGGCCGTTCAAGAAAGGCGAGAAGGAGTGCGCCTAGGTGGCTCAAGTAAACAACGGAACAGCTAAGATCAGTGTTCTGAAGCAAGCCTTGCGTTCGTGCCGAGGGGCATTTTATGCCACGGCCGTCTTCAGCTTCTTCATCAATTTGCTGATGTTCGTGCAACCGCTCTATATGTTGCAGGTCTATGACCGCGTGCTGGTGAGCCGGAGCGAGCAGACGCTCGTGCTGCTGACCGTGATCGCGGCGGGCATGCTGTTGCTGATGGCTCTGCTGGAGCTTGTGCGCTCGCGGGTATTGGTGCGCGTGGGCGCGCATTTGGATCGGCAACTTAGCCTGCGCGTGTTCCGCGCCGTGTTCGATCCGGCGAACCGCAAGGCGGGCGTTGGGCCACAGGCTTTGCAGGATCTCAATACGGTGCGCGAGTTTCTGACCGGGGCGGGATTCATTTCGTTTTGCGATGCGCCGTGGACGCCGATTTTCCTGGTGATCGCCTTTGCCATTCACCCCTGGCTCGGCGTGCTCAGCGTTGTTGCTATGATTATTCTCGTGATTTTGGCCGTTTTGAACGAGATTTCCACGCGCGAAACATTACGCGACGCCGGGAAAATGCAGGGGGCGGCCTCGCAATATGCGCAGAACAGCATGCGCAGTGCCGAAGCCTTGCAGGCGATGGGCATGATGCCGGGCATTGCCGCACGCTGGTCGCGGAAGCACGGTCGGATGCTGGAGCTTCAGGCCCTGGCGAGCGACCGCGCTGGCCTGATTGTCGGCCTCAGCAAGTTTACCCGCATTTTCGTTCAGGTGCTGGTGCTGGGCCTCGGGGCCTATCTCTCCATCGAGAATCTGATTACCGGCGGCATGATTATCGCCTGTTCGATTATTCTCGGGCGGGCGCTTCAGCCGGTCGAAATGGTCATTGGGCAGTGGAAGTTCCTGATTAATGCCCGCGCCGCGTACGGTCGCCTGAACGAAGCGCTGAGCGCCGTTCCGCAGGATCATTCGACGATGGCCCTGCCGCGCCCGGAAGGCCGGTTGGTGGCGGAGCGGATGATTGCGATGCAGCCGGGCACGCAGATTGCCATTCTCAAGGGCGTTAGCTTTGCGTTGGAACCCGGCGAGGTTCTCGGGGTAATCGGACCGAGCGCGGCGGGGAAATCGACCTGGCCCGCGCTTTGATCGGCATTTGGCCGATTATGGGCGGGGCCGTGCGCTTGGATGGGGTCGATATTCACCAATGGTCGCGCGAAGAAGTCGGTCCGCACTTGGGCTATCTGCCCCAGGATGTCGCGCTGTTTGACGGGACGATTGCCGAGAATATTGCCCGCTTCGGCCCCGTCGATTCACTGGCCGTCATCGAAGCCGCGCAAAAGGCGGGGGTTCATGACATGATCCTCGGCTTCCCGATGGGCTATGATACGGTGATCGGCGACGGCGGCCATGTGCTTTCGGGCGGGCAGCGGCAGCGGATCGGGCTCGCGCGCGCGCTTTATGGCCGCCCGGCTTTCGTGCTGCTCGACGAGCCGAATTCGAACCTGGATAGCGTTGGGGAAGAGGCGCTGATGCGCGCCATCCACCAGATGCGCCAGGAGAAGACGACCGTTGTCGTCATCAGCCATCGCATGAATATCCTCACCGGCGTCGATAAAATCATGCTGCTGACCGATGGTCAGGTGGCGCAATTCGGCCCGCGCGATCAGATCATCAGCCAATTGACCCGCCCGGTGCCGATGCAGCAACAGCCGCAACAGCCGCCCGCCCGGCCGCCGACGCCGCCAACAGGAACGGTAACGCCGATGCCGCCGCAGGCCGCCACCGGAACGCCGGGCGCGCCGCCGTCCCCCACGCCGCCGACGGACTCGTCCTTAGGCGCGAACCAGGGGACTGAAGGTCAAGAAAGGAAATCGACATGAGTAATGGGACGCTCGCACCCCGCCCCGCTTCGGGAGAGCCGGTGCCGACGGATCAGAATCCGGTCGTCACCCTTCAAGGCGTTGAGTTTCATGAATCGAGCGACAGTTCGGTTGCCCTCAATTATCGCACGCCGATGCGCGTTGGCTTGGTGACGATTTTCCTCTGCTTTGCCGTTTTTGGCACCTGGGCAGCGCTGGCCCCGCTCGATGCCGCCGTCGTGGCGCACGGCTCGCTGGTGGTGGAGAGCAAGCGCAAGGCCGTGCAGCACCTGGAAGGCGGTATCGTCCGCGATATCCTGGTGACCGATGGCAGCACTGTCATCGAGGGGCAACCGCTGTTGCGCCTGGACCCGACGCGCGCCCAGGCCAATCTATCGGTGGTTCAGGGCCAGTTGGACGCGACGATGGCCCTGGACGCGCGCCTTGTCGCGGAACGCGACCGGGCGAAGGACATCGCTTTCCCGCCCGAATTGACGGCGCGGATCGGCGATCCCCAGGTCAAGCAGCTTATCGACGCCCAGCGCCGCCAGTTCATCGAGCGGCGTCTGTCGCTCGAAAACCAGATCGCCATCAACGAGCAGCGCATCGAACAGCTCCGCGCTCAAATTGGCGGCTTCCGGGTGCTGGAACTCAGCAAGCTCGAACAGATCCAGCTCTACGAGGGCCAACTCGTCGGTCTGCGCGATTTGGAAAAGAAGGGCTTCTTCCCCCGCTCGCGCTTGCTGGAGATGGAACGCGACCTTGCCCGCATCAAAGGCGATCGCGGCAATGATGTGCAGTCCATCGCGCGTTCGGAAATGGCGATTGGCGAAACCCGCCTGCAAACCGCCCAGCTTCGGCAGAAGTTCACCGAAGACGTGCTGGCGCAGTTGCGCGAGTCGCAAAATCAGATTTCGGACTTGCGACAACGCGTGGTTGCCGCCGCCGATGTGCTGACCCGGCTCGATGTGCCGTCGCCGCAGGCGGGTATTGTTCAGAATATGAAGATTGCCACCTCGGGCGGGGTTATCCAGCCGGGGCAGCAGCTTATGGAAATCGTCCCCGTCGATGATCGTCTCATCGTCGAAGCCCAGGTGACGCCGAACGATATCGAAGCCATCTATCTCGGCCAAGCGGCGGAGCTGCGCTTCAGCACGCTCAACGCCCGCCACACCCCGGTGATCGACGCGAAGGTTATCGCCAAAACGCCCGATCGGCTGATCGATGAGCGCAGCGGCGCGCCCTACTATATGATTAAGCTCGAAGTGGTGCCGGGGCAGGATGCGAAATTCGGCGACCTCAAACTGCAAGCCGGTCTGCCGGTCGATGCAATGGTGAAAGTCGCGTCGCGCTCGGCCCTGGAATATATGGTGGAGCCGCTCACGGATCATATCTTCAAGGCGCTGACCGAGCGGTAACAGGCACAGCCGCGCGTAAGGCCAACGAAACCCCCAGGCGCGATCCTGGGGGTTTCTCGTTTCTACCCTTGACGCCCCGCCCCGCAGAAGCTATACATCAACTTACATACCCCGCAGGCGCACGGCGTTAACCGTGTCCCATCGTCGGGGATGATCTCAAGCGACACGGTGTGCGTAATGTATAGCCATCCTCAACAAGGTAAATCGCCCGAAACCGCCGAACTGCGCAAACGCGTCGGCGTGTGGCTGCAAACCCTGCGGGATGCGCGCGGCTTATCGCAGCGTCAGCTTGCCGGGGCCTTGGGGATCGACTATTACACTTTCATCTCCCAGGTCGAATCGGGCCGGGGCCGCATTCCGCCCGATCGGTATGCCGCCTGGGCCGGGGCGCTGGGGGTCGAGTTAAAACCTTTCGTGCGGGTGTTGATGCGTCACTATGATCCGATGACATACGAATGCCTGTTCGACGATGTCGACTCAGACCTTCCGAGCTTCGATGCTCTTAAGACCATCCGCCAATAGCTTCTATTAACTAAAAAATCACGACTCCCCCTTGCGAGCGGGAGGTTCGTATGCTAGTTACGCTACGGTTTGTTCCCGTCATACGGAACAAAACCTGGGATGCGGACGTTAGGAGTAGAAACGGGGTCCGCGTGTTGGGTCGATA